>JBOHPM010000769.1:0-1737 GCA_050731715.1 Candidatus Rokuibacteriota bacterium | reverse complement strand
CCCGGCAGGAGCCTGGGCTCGAGCTGGCGGAGGTAGTCGAGGTAGTCCTCCTTGGCGGCGTCGATGAAGACGAAGTCGAAGCGGCCGGGCAGAAGCGGGATGACGCGCACGGCGTCGCCCACGACGACCCGCACCTTCCTGGCCAGCCCGGCCTCGGCGACGTTGCTCTTGACGAGCCGGGCCAGGTAGGGGTTCACCTCGATGCAGGTCAGGCGACCGCGGGGGGGCAGCGTGCCGGCGATGAGGATCGCCGAGTAGCCGAGCAGAGAGCCGATCTCGACCGCGCGGGTAGG
The DNA here is from genome assembly GCA_050731715.1 of Candidatus Rokuibacteriota bacterium. Classification (GTDB taxonomy): domain Bacteria; phylum Methylomirabilota; class Methylomirabilia; order Rokubacteriales; family CSP1-6; genus 40CM-4-69-5. Next base: position 1,444 of record JBOHPM010000769.1, on the reverse strand, counting down.
CTGGCCGCGGTCGATGAGACGGCGGAGGACGCGGCCCTTGGCTCGCCCCACAACGGGGATGGTCCAGAGCGCCGTGGCGCGGTCCATCAGCGCCAGCATGCGCTGCGCCTTCTTGGTCATGGTAACGGGTGCCGCGAGGCCGGCTTGAACCGAGGGTGGGCTGTTCTAGGCACGTGTGGCTACGATTCTCACGGCCACGGCGTCGGGCAGGGGGTAGCGGCGCTGCCAGGGGCCGGCCTTGATGATCTGGCCGGGGAGGGGTCGGCCGACGATGTCCTGAACGCGCCGGGCCGCGGCGATCAGGCGCTCGAGATCCACGCCGGTCTGCACGCCCATCGCGTGTAAGCAGTGCACCAGATCCTCGGTGCACACGTTGCCGGACGCGCCGGGCGCGAAGGGACAGCCCCCCAGGCCCCCGACGGAGGCGTCGAAGCTGCTCACCCCGCACTCCATCGCCGCCAGGATGTTGGGAATGGCCATGGCCCGGGTGTCGTGGGTGTGCAGGATCCATTCGACGCCGGGGAACGTCGGCATCAGGTGCTGGAGGACCTGCTGCACCTGCTGCGGGTTGGCCATGCCGGTGGTGTCGCCCAGCGTGATGGCCCGCGCGCCGATGTCGACCAGGCGGCGGACCACGTCCGCGAGCCGCGCCACCGGCACCTCGCCCTCGAAGGGGCAGCCGAACGACGTGGAGATACCGCAGCCCACCGGCACGCGGGCCCGCTCGGCCACTCGCATGACGGCCTGCAGCTTCTCGATGGACGCGGCGATGGTCATGTTGACGTTGGCCAGGTTGTGGCTCTCGCTCGCCGACACGACGGTATGGAGCTCGTCGACGCCCGCGTCCACCGCGCGCGCCGCCCCCTTGTCGTTGGGGACCAGGGCTGCGTAGCGCGTGGCCGGCCGGCGCCGGATGCCGGCCATGACGGCCTCGGCGTCCCGCAGCTGGGGGACGACCTTGGGATGGACGAAGGACGTCACCTCGATCCGGGGTAGCCCTGCGGCCGAGAGCAGATCGACCGCCTCGATCTTCTGCTCGGTCGGGATCCACTCCGGCTCGATCTGGAATCCGTCCCGGGGCCCCACCTCGCAGATCGTCACACGCGCTGGTAGCTTCATGCCATCATGAGTCCTCCGGGCGTGTGGCGCCCGGCGCTCGTGAGTCTAGCATGGGCGGAACCCCTGGCTCGCCCACGAGCATCTGAAGGCTGGAGGCACACATGAACGTCAACATCGGCATCCCCGGCGACAAGCGCGACGCCATCGTCAACATCCTGAACACGCTGCTGGCCGACGAGTACGTGCTCTACACCAAGACCCGGAACTACCACTGGAACGTGGTCGGCCCCCAGTTCAACGACCTGCACAAGTTCTTCGAGGGCCAGTACGAGGAGCTGAACGACATCGTGGACGAGGTGGCCGAGCGCGCCACCACGGTGGGCGG
>JBOHPM010000768.1:0-1739 GCA_050731715.1 Candidatus Rokuibacteriota bacterium | reverse complement strand
CCGGACGAAGATGACGCCGCAGAGGCCGAGCAGGCACACGGACAGCCAGAACGGAAAGAACCCACTCATCGGGCCGTCCGTGCTCCACCCGACGCCGAGCCGGAGGGCGTCGAACAGCACGACGCCCCCCAGCCCCATCAGCACCGCCGCGGTGACGAGATCGGCCGCCCGCATCTACTTCTTGAGCAAGCCGCCCTTCGTCATCAGGTCCTTGTGGAGCTGCTCGGCGCCCTCGAGCCACTTCACGTACTCCGCGCCCGTGGCGAACGCCGGCTTCAACGCGCCCTTGGCGAGATAGTCCTTGAACTCCGGCGTGTCATACACCTTCTTGAGGAACCCGACGTACCACTCCGCGGCTTCCTTGGGCATGTTGGGCGGCCCGAAGATGCCGCGCAGCATGTTGTACTGGATGTCGAGGCCGAGCGCCTCCTTGACGGTGGGGATCTCCTTCCAGTCCGCGTCGGTGATGCGCTCGGGATCGAAGACGGCCAGCGGCCGCACGCGGCCCGCCTTCCTGTGGCTCACGCACTCGATGGGATTGTTCACCGTGGAGTCCACGTGCTTGCCCACCAGGTTGACGCACACCTCGCCACCGCCCTTGAACGGCACGTAGGTGAACTTCACGCCGAGCGCCTGCTCGACCTGAATGGTGATGATCTGGTCCTCCTGGGCCGAGCCGGTGCCGCCCATCTTCATGCGGTCGCCGCCCGAGCGTTCCTTCACGGCGGCCGCGTACTCCTTGGCCGTCTTGTACGGCGTCTCGGCGTTCACCCAGAGGATGAAGCGGTCCAGGGCCAGGCGGGCCACCGGCGTGAGGTCCTTCCAGTTGAAGGGCACGCCGGTGTGCAAGGGCGTGGTGAAGAGGTTCGAGAGGGTGATGATGATGGTGTGGGCGTCGCCCGACTTGCCTTTGACGTGGAGGAACCCTTCAGCGCCAGCCCCGCCCGCCTTGTTGACCACGATGAAGGGCTGGGGCGAGATCTTGTGTTTGTCGTTGAGGCCGGCGATGAGCCGGGCCATCTGGTCGGCGCCACCTCCGGTCCCCGCCGGGATCACGAACTCGATTGGCTTCGTCGGCTCCCAGGCGGCGGCCGGTCCCGCGACGGAGAGGCTAGCCAGCAGTACGACGATGGACAGGAACATACGCCAGGCGTGGGTCATGGGATCCTCCTCCCCACAGGCTTCGGTGTCCGAAACCCGGTTACGCATGAGAAACGCAGCGGGGCCGAGCGCCGTTCCGCGCTCGGCCCCGTCTCGGGTCCGCGATCGCCGATCACCGACTTCCGCTACTTCGCGTCCAGCGCGGCCTTGCTCGCCTCTACCCGCCGGAAGGGCACCACGCCGGGGATCTCCCACTTCTGCCACATCTCGTCGACCTTGGCCTGGAAGTACGCGAGGTCCTCCTCCATGAAGTGCGCGAAGCGGCCCTGCTTGAGGAGGTACTCGCGGACCGGCTTGCGCTGGCGTCCTTCCACGATGGCCTTGGTCTTGCCGTAGTACTTCACCCGGCCGTCCTCGACCTCGTAGAGCGGGAAGATCCCGGTCTCGATGGCCAGCTCGCCCAGCTCGTGGGAGAGCATGGGATCGTAGTCCCAGCCCTTGGGGCAGGGATCGAGCGAGTGGATGAAGGTGGGACCGCCGATGCTCAGCGCCCGCCGGACCTTGTTCATCATCTCCACCGCGTAGGAGGCGCACACGGTGGCCACGTAGCGGCACTCCGGGTGCCCGGCCGCCATCAT
>JBOHPM010000767.1:0-1741 GCA_050731715.1 Candidatus Rokuibacteriota bacterium | reverse complement strand
TTCTACGCGTCGGTGCGCATCGACGTGCGCCGACAGGACGCGATCAAGCAGGGCACGGAGTCCCTCGGCGTCCGGACGAAGGCCAAGGTGGTCAAGAACAAGCTGGCCCCGCCGTTCCGGGAGGCCGAGTTCGACATGATCTATGGCGAGGGGATTTCGAAGACCGGCACCATTCTCGACGCCGGTGTCGAGCAGGAGGTCATCGAGAAGTCCGGCACCTGGTACACCTACAAGAACGAACGGATCGGGCAGGGGCGCGAGAACGCGAAGAAGTGGCTGCAGGACAACCCGATGGTCCTCGCCGACTTGGAGGCGAAGATCCGGGAGGCCCTGGGGCTCCGCGTCCCGGCCCCGATCAAGTAGGGAGGATCTGTGGATCTCGACGCACTGCTCGTGGCCAGCGTTACCGCCGGCGCATCCGATCTGCACCTCAAGCCGAACTCGCCGCCGATCTTCCGTGTGCACGGCCGCCTGGTGCCGCGACCGGACATGGGCGTGATCAGCGCCGCCGACATGGAGGCGGTTGCCCGGCGTGTCCTGCCCGAGCGGCTGTACAGCCAGCTCAAGGACGGGCGCGAGATCGACATGGCCTACGCCGTGCGCGACCACGGGCGCTTTCGCGTCAACATGTTCCTGTCCACGGGCCAGATTCGTGCCGTCATGCGGGCCATCCCGTTCCGCAAGCCTCGCTTCGAGGAGCTGAACCTCCCGGTGGTCCTGGAAAAGCTGGCCATGGAGCGGCGCGGCTTGATCCTGGTCACCGGCATCACCGGCTCTGGCAAGTCGACGACCCTGGCCGCCATGATCGACTTCGTCAACCGCAGCCGGAACGACCACATCATCACCATCGAGGACCCGATCGAATTCGCCCACGAGGACATCAACTGCGTGGTCAGCCAGCGCGAGATCGGCCACGACTCGACGAACTTCGCCATCGCATTGCGCGCGGCCCTGCGCGAGGACCCCGACGTCATCCTGGTGGGCGAGATGCGCGATCCCGAGACCATGTCGGTGGCCCTGCACGCCGCCGAGACCGGCCATCTCGTGCTCTCCACGCTGCACACCCTGAACGCGACGGAGACCGTGAACCGCATCATCGGCACCTTCCCGCCCCACCAGGAGCAGCAGATCCGGGATCAGTTGGCCGCCGTCGTGGTAGGCGTCCTCTCCCAGCGGCTGGTGCCGACGATCAGCGGGGACGGGCGGGTGCCGGCGGTGGAAGTCATGATCGGCACCGCCCTCGTCAAGGACTGCATCCGGGAGGCCAAGCGCACGCCGGAAATCCCGGCCTACATCGCCCAGGGCGCCTCCCAGTACGGCATGCAGACGTTCGATCAGTGTCTGCTCAAGCTCTACCGCGACGGCATCATCTCCTACGAGACGGCGCGAGAGGCGGCCACCAACGCCGACGACTTCGACCTCAAGGTGCGCGGCATCTTCTCGACCGGTGAGCTGACGTTCGAGGGCGAGCAGAAGAAGATCGCCCCCGGCGCGCCGGGTCCGGGCCCCGCCCCTGGTCAGGGCCCCGGTACCGGCGCGGCCAGCCCCTTCAGGAAGCGATAGCCGACCCGGGCCGAGCTCCCCGCCGCCCTCTGGACCTGGCCGCCGCCCGCCTGGCGGCGGCCGATCTGCTGTCCCGGCGCCCGTGGACCCAGGCCGAGCTGGGCCGTCGCCTGCTCCGGCGGGGCGCGCCAGCCGACATCGCCGACCAGGTTGTCGTCGACTTCGCCGACCGCGGCTA
>JBOHPM010000766.1:0-1747 GCA_050731715.1 Candidatus Rokuibacteriota bacterium | reverse complement strand
GCCTCGGCGCCCGGACAGTGAAGAAGTCGACGATGATGTTGCCGCGCCGGAGCTGGCAGTAGGGTAGGAAGGCGGCGATCGCGGCGCCGCAGCCGACCTGCACCAGCTCGAAATCGCCCGGCACCGGTGTGCCAAGCACAGCGCGGCCGACGATGGAAGCGACCGCCATCCCGGTGATCAGGACCAAGACTGCCCCGCCCGCGAGCGCGAAGGCGCGGGCGAGGACGTCGAGGGCGCGCGTCACCGAGCCACGCTACTTCGTGTACTTCTTGACCAGGGCCTGGGCGTCCGCGTACGCGGCAGCCGCGTCGAAGCCGGCCCCCGACAGCTCCTTCAGGAACTTTTCGATCTCGGGCTTGACCGCCGCGCGCACCCGATCCACTTCGGCCAGCGGCATTACCGGGAAGTTGTTCCCGGCCTTCTGGGCGGCCTCCTTGCCGGGCTTTTCGATGTCGTCCCAATTTTGCCCCGCCCACGCCGCGATGTGGCGACCGGAGTGATCATCGATCACCTTCTTGAGATCAGCCGGGAGGCTTTCGTACTTCTTCTTGTTCATGGCGAACAAGAACACGCTGGTGCCCAGGCGGGGCTGAGGCCCGGCGAGCTCCGAGTGGTACTTCACCAGCTCGTGGATCTTGAGCGGGCGGGCGATCTCGTAGGGCAGGAGCGCGCCGTCGATGACGCCTTTCGAGAGCATTTGGGGCACCTCGGGGACGGGAGCACCCACCGCGGTGGCGCCGACGGCCCGCAGATAGACGCTGCCCGCGCGGTTGGCCGTGCGGACCTTCAGGCCCTTGTAGTCCTCGAGCTTCAAGACAGGCTTGTTGGCATGGACCAGGGTACCGCCGTGTACGTGGAGCAGGAGGACATGGTAGTCCTTGTATTCGTCCCGGAGGTATTTCTCGTAATAGTCCTGCATCGCTAGGGTTGTTCCCAGCGCGTTGGTGTGGAGGAAGGGGATCTCGATGACCTCGCTTCTCGGGAAGCGACCGGCGGTGTAGCCCGGCAGGGTCCAGCCGATGTCCACCACGCCGTCCTTGATCTGGTCGATGAGCTGGGGCGGCGTGCCCCCGAGCTGCATGGACGGATAGATCTGGATCTTGAGCCGGCCCCCCGAGGCCTTCTCGACCTTCTCGGCCCACGGCGCCAGGAACGTCGCGTGCGGAGGAGCGACAGGCGGCACGAAGTGGCTCAGCTTCAGCGTGACGGTCTGGGCCGGCGCCGGCGCTGGCAGCAGGGCGAGGGCGACCACCAGTACAGCCGCGATCCTGGATAGCTTCATGCGGGCCTCCCGGAGGTTTCTGCCTCGGCCAAGTGTGAGCAGGCCGGCCAACGGTGGCAACCCTAGTTGGGCATAGGCCTGCTGTCAAGCGTCGGCTGGGCAACCTCGCCGAGCGATTCGGCCACTGCCGGGTGCACGATCCGGGTGCGCCAGAGGTTGACCCCTTTGGCCAGCGTGGGATTGTCGCGGACGGCCTGGTCCGGGCCCTTGCCGGCGAGCTCCAGAACGTACGGCAGCGTGGCATTGGTCAGGGCGAAGGTCGATGTACGGGGCACGAGGGCGGGCATGTTGGTCACGCCGTAGTGCACCACCCCGGAGACCTGATAGACGGGATCGAGAAGGGAGGTAGGCCGGATCGTGGCGATGCAGCCTCCCTGGTCGACCGCCACGTCGACGATCACCGCCCCCTCCTTCATCGTGCCGACCATCGCCTCGGTCACCAGCACGGGGGCCCGGGCCCCGGTG
>JBOHPM010000765.1:0-1748 GCA_050731715.1 Candidatus Rokuibacteriota bacterium | reverse complement strand
TGCCCGGAAACAGGCGCAGCCGGGTGTTGTAGTCCCGCACCGATTCGCTGAACCGCCGCCGTTCCACGGCGATGCGGTTCTCGGTGCCCTCCAGCTGGGACTGCAGCGCGAGAAAGTTCTGGTTCGACTTGAGCTCGGGATACCGCTCCACGGTGACCAGGAGTCGGCTGAGCGCGCCGCCCAGCTCCCGCTGCGCGGCCTGGAAGCGCTCGAGCGCCTTGGGGTCGTTGAGCGCCTCGGGCGTGAGCTGGATGCTGCTGGCGCTGGCTCGCGCCTTGGTCACTTCTTCGAGCACCGTCCGCTCCTGGGCAGCGAAGCCCCGGACCGTCTCCACGAGGTTGGGGATGAGATCGGCGCGGCGCTGGTACACGTTCTGGACCTGCGCCCATTTCTCGCTAACGTCCTGGTCGAGCCGCACGAGCTGGTTGTTGATGCTCACGGCCCAGCCGACGACGGCCACCACGGCGAGGCCGACGATCAGCAGCGTGACGAGTGCCGCGCGCCCCATGACGGTTGAGATTATACGCGCGGCCAGCGTAGACTGCGCCCCATGCTCGAGTCGCTACCCGAGTATCGCGTGAAGGCGCGCAACACGTGGGCGGGAGGCGACAATCTCATCCACGACGACGCCGTGGCCCGGCAGCACGGGTTTCGCGGCGCGCTCGTGCCCGGGGTCACCGTGTACGCCTATCTGACCCAGCCCCTGGTGAGTGCGCTGGGGACCGCCTGGCTGGCCCGTGGCACCGCCAGCGTACGCTTCGTGCGCCCGGTGCTGGCGGGGGAGGAAGTCGTCGCGGCCGGCGCGGTGACGGCCCGCGATGTCACCGGGATCAGCGCGCGCATCACCGCCTCGACGGCTGCCTCCGGCGAGTGCGCCGTCGCCGACATCACGGTTCCCGCAGGCTCGCCGACGCCGGTGAACCTCGCCCTCTACGCCGCGGCCCCCCTGCCGGCCGAGCGCCCGCCGGTGAGCCGCGCGCTGTTCGAGCGCCCGGGCCCGCTGGGCACCCCCGAGGCCCTCTACGATGAGACGCGCGCAGCCGCTTACCTCGAGAAGGTGGAGGATGGGCTCGGCATCTACCGCGCGCCCCAGGGGTGGGTCCACCCCGGCTTCTACCTCGATCAGGCCAATCGCGGGCTCGACCGCAACGTCCGTCTCGGCGTCTGGATCCACGTGGCCAGCCGGGTGCGCCACCTCGGCGGGGCGCGGGTGGGCGAGCATCTGGCCACCCGCGGCCGTGTACGCTCCCTGTGGGAGAAGAAGGGCCGCGAATACGTCGAGCTCGACCTCGTGATCACCGCCGGTTCCCGTCCCGTCGCGCACGTCCTGCACACCGCCATCTATCGGCTGCCCGCGCCCGAGCAGCCGTGATGCGCCCGAGCCCGCCGCGTCTCGTTGCTTCGGCCGATCCGGCGTGCTAGAAACGTGACCGCCTGACTTTCGCGTCGAGGGGGTCGCGGTGGATCTGACGTACTCGCCCGAGGATCTCGCCTTCCGGGAGCACACGCGGCGCTGGTTCGAAGCCCACACGCCGCGGCAGGCGCTCCGAACCCTCGAGGAGCGCCGCAGCTGGCACCGCACGCTCTACGAGGCGGGCTACGTCGGCATGGGCTGGCCCCAGGAGTACGGGGGCGGGGACGCCACGCCGATGCAGCAGGCGATCGTGGCCGACGAGATGGCGCGGGCGAGCGCGCCGCCCACGATCAACGGGCTGGGCATCGGCATCGTCGGACCCACCATCATCGTG
>JBOHPM010000764.1:0-1749 GCA_050731715.1 Candidatus Rokuibacteriota bacterium | reverse complement strand
AGCGGACATTCCACAGCTCGTCGGGCAGGGGCTCGCCGACATCCGGCAGCACCGCCTGGTGGTCGAGGTGCTGGACGCGCGCATAGCCCAGGAACGACAGCTCGTCCCGGGAGTCCTGCCCGAGCGGTGTGGAGAAGGTCACCCGGTGCTCGAACCATCCCAGGTCGGTGGGCTGCCCCCGCACCGGCTGATCGGGATAGAACGTCACCCGGTAGTCGGCCTCCGGCTTGAGCTCACCCACGGTGGGGGTGAGCCACTGCTCGAACTGCCCCGCGGCGACTGCTGGACATGTCAGCGTGAGCGCTGAGACGAGGAGGGCGGCGCGGACGGCCCTCACGATGCGCGACGGCTGAACGACTCGACCAGCGTCGAACCACTCGTGCCGGGCGGCGAGACCGGCTAGCACGAGGAAGGCGGCGCGCGACCGTCGCCCGACCCCGGCGTTGCCACGATCTGAATCATGTCCATGTTCCAGAGTGGTAGCAGCCGGTGTGCCAGGCACACGTGTGTGATGTTTTCCTCGAGGAAGCAGAATGTTACCCGGGGCCGGGACTGGTGCCTGGCTCAGTCCGCCGGGTCCATCCGGTACAGGCGGAGCAGCTTGAGCAGAGGAACGTCCTGCGCGGAAAAGAGCACTGCCGGCTCGGCTCCCGCACTGGCGTGGGCGTGACGCGCGCGCGGCGCGATCACGAAGAAGTCGCCCGGGCCCCATTCGAACGTCTGGTCGTCGACGGTGGTGACGCCTTGGCCGCGCACGACGTGGTAGAGGGCGCAGCTCGTCTCCCGATGGGCCCGGGTGCGGACGCCGGGGCGGAGGAGCTGGAGGTAGCAGCCCAGGGTGGGGCGCAGCGACGTGCCGGTGGCCGGGTCGAGGTACTCGAGGAGGACGTCGTCGTAGGGATCCGGCGCCTGCTCGGCGCGGCGGAGGAGGGCCGCGTAGCTCTCGCCCCACGGATGGAAGATGTCGCGGCCCGGACTCCGCAGCGCCGGCTGTTGCTGCTCGGGGTACGGCTCGTACGTCAGGTTCTCGAGGAAGCGGACGACCTGCCAGTCGAGCACGTCCATCCAGATGACCGGTGTCTGCCCCTCGTTACCGTGGTCGTGCCAGGCCTGACCGGGCGTGACCACCAGGTCGCCGCGCTTCATGGCGCACTTCTGGCCCTCCACTGTTGTGTAGGCGCCCTCGCCGTGGAGCATGAACCTGATCGCCGTGGGAGAGTGGCGGTGCGCCGGCGCGACCTCACCGGGCAACAGGTACTGCACGGCGAGGACCAGGCTGTGGGCGACGGTCCGCTCGGGGACTCCGGGGTTGTGCAGGCGGATCACCCGGCGCTCGGCGCCGCGGTGGGGGCTCAGGAACTCGGCGCTCTCGCGGAGCAGGGGCTCGATGTCGCGCCAGCGCCACAGCCGCGACTGGGTCGCCGTCGGTTTGGGCGGGATGAGCGGTCCGGGCCGCGACCACGGCGCATCGAGCCCCGCCGCCCGCAGCCGCGCGCAGTACGCCTCGAGCTCCTCGGCCGTTCGCGTCGTTTGGACCGCCATCGCGCCACTCCTTGCCGACGTCAGTGGGGTGAAGATAGCATCATTGCAGGCCGTACAGCACCTTGCCGGCGACGGGCATCCGGGCGGTCACGATCTCACCATTCATCGAGTCGGTGATGTACAGCGTCTGGCGGTCAGGGCCGCCGAACGCCACGTTGGTCAGCAGGCGGTGCCCGTCTTGGACGGCTGCCCGTCGGCCATGAGCGG
>JBOHPM010000763.1:0-1750 GCA_050731715.1 Candidatus Rokuibacteriota bacterium | reverse complement strand
CGGATGCGGGTCGCGACCATCGTGGCCGAGCCTCTCCCTCGCGAGACCCCCAGGTCCCAGGCCAAGGACCGGGTGGCCCAGGTCCTGTCGGAGGTGGGGCTCAGCACCGCCAGCGGCGAGCGGTTCCCCCACGAGTTCAGCGGTGGTCAGCGCCAGCGCATCGCCGTCGCTCGGGCCCTGGTGACCTACCCGAAGTCGATCATCCTGGACGAGCCGGTGAGCGCTCTGGATGTCTCGATCCGCGCCCAGGTGCTCAATCTGCTCAAGGATATTCAGCAGCGGCTGGGCCTGAGCTACTTCGTCATCTCCCACGATCTGGCGACCATGCGGTACATCAGCAATCGTCTGAACGTGATGTACGCGGGGAAGATCGTCGAGACGGGCCAGTCCCAGGAGGTCTACAGTCAGCCGTTGCATCCCTACTCCCAGGCCCTGCTGTCGGCGGCCCTGCCCCTGCACCCCTCCTTTCGCAAGAGCCGCATCGTTCTTTCCGGGGAGGTGCCCAGCCCCCTCAACCCGCCCTCGGGATGCCGTTTCCATCCCCGGTGTCCCCTGCGCATGGCCATCTGCTCGGAGGTGGAGCCGCTGCTCGCGGAGGCCGCCCCCGGTCGCCTCGTGGCCTGCCACGCGGTGAACAAGCCCGACTAGCCGGGGGAGGCGTGTTCCGGTGGCTGACGTGACCGTCCTCAAGACGGCGATCGCGACGTACCCGCACACGAAGGGGCTCAAGGACGGCACCGTGGCGGTGCCCGGCCTGATGCTCGAGCACGTCGAGGTCGCCCCCATCGTCGGCGCGTTCCGCCGCATGGTCCGCGCGCTGGAGTTCGACGTGTCCGAGATGTCGATGACCACCTACCTGACGGCCCGGGCCTACGACAAGGCGTTCACCGCGCTGCCCGTGTTCATCATGCGCCAGTTCCACCACGCGCCGATCGTCTACAACGTGAAGTCCGGGGTGGCGTCGCCCAAGGATCTGGAGGGCAAGCGCGTCGGCGTGCGGGCCTACACCGTTACCACCGGGGTGTGGGCCCGCGGTGTCCTGGCCACGGAGTACGGTGTCGACCTCGACCGGGTGACGTGGGTGGTCGTCGACGAGGAGCACGTTCAGGAATACGAGAAGGTGTATCCGCCCAACGTCAAGTACCAGCCGGGAGCAAATCTCGGGGCGATGCTGGCCCGTGGTGAGCTGGCCGCAGCGATCGGGGTGGGACCGGTGGACTCGCCGGACGTCAAGCCCTTGATCCCGAACGCCCGCGAGGCCGAGGCGGCCTGGTATCGCAAGACCGGGATCTATCCGATCAACCACACGGTGGTGGTCAAGGACGCTCTGCTGCGCGCGGACCCGACGTTGGCGCCGCGCCTGTTCAACGCCTTCAAGGAGGCCAAGGGGGTTTTCCTGCAGCAGCTGCGCTCGGGCGCTGAGCTGCCTGCCGATGCCCAGGCCCTGGCCCAGCGCCGCGCCGTCGTGGGCGACGACCCGCTGCCCTTCGGCCTGGCCCGCAATCGCCCCGCGCTGGAGGCGATCGTCCGCTACGCCCGTGACCAGAAGATTCTGCCGCGCCCGGTCACACCCGAGGAGATGTTCGCCGCCGGCACGCTGGAGCTGGAGTAGGCCCCGCGGCGAGGCGGAAACCACGGTGGTCGAAAAGCGGCGCTGTAGGACGCGCCAACGCGCCTGGACCTGAAGGCCCGGATCATGTCGGCTGTCGGGTGCCCCCAGGAGGACAGAGCATCTGATGGTAGATGCCAC
>JBOHPM010000762.1:0-1751 GCA_050731715.1 Candidatus Rokuibacteriota bacterium | reverse complement strand
TCGAGCAGCTCGACCACGCGGCGAAGGCATGCGCGGCAGCGCTGGCCATGCGCGAGCAGCGCCTGGCTCTCGCCGCGGAGTGGGCCACCGTGGGCCGTCCCGGTCTGCGGGCCCGCACCGGGATCAACTCCGGCCCGATGCTGGTCGGCAACCTGGGCTCCAAGTACCGGTTCGCCTACGGCGTGCTGGGGGACCAGGTGAACCTCGGCTCGCGGCTGGAAGGGCTGAACAAGGCCTATCGCACCGACATCCTCGTCGGCGAGAACACCGCCCGGCTGGTCGAGAGCGCGTTCCTGCTGCGCGAGGTCGATATGGTCCGCGTGATCGGCCGCACGCAGTCCGTGCGCATCTACGAGCTGCTGGGCCACGCCGGCGCGCCGCTCCCCGAGGAGCAGAACAAAGCGCTGGGCGCGTACGCCGAGGGGCTCGAGGCCTACCGCCAGCAAGCCTGGGAGGAGGCCCTGGCCCTGTTCCGGGAAGCCCTGACGCTGTGGCCCGAGGACGGCGCGTCCCGGACGATGGCTGATCGTTGCGAGTTCTACCGGAAGACCGCCCCGCCCGAAGGGTGGGACGGCGTGTTCGAGCAGGAGTTCAAGAAGTAGGGCGTCATCGCGGCCTGAGCCAGGGTCGGAGCTCTTCGGCAAGCGCGCGGGCACGGTCTCCCTTGAAGATCGCGCCCGGTCCGCCAGCGATGAACCGCACGGTGAGTCCCCCGGCCACCCAATTGCCCCAACCGAACTCGGGGTCGATGAAGCGGTGCGCGACGTGGCGGCCGGCCCGGAAGAGCACGGCGGGGCCGGGGTAGACGTCGGGGCGATGGTTCCTGGCAGCCCGGAGGTGCGTCTCGGCGACGCGCCGGGAAGCGGCGCCTGCGGCGGGCGCCAGGCCAAGAACGTGCTCGACCCGTTTCCCGAGGCGTGCCGAGACCCGGCCGACCTTGACCATTGCATAGGTGAGCTTCTCGCGCGGCCCCAGGAACGCCAGATGCTCGGTCTCTTCGCTCAACCGTCGAGCAGCGCGTCGCAACAGGCGCCGGCCGATCGGAAGGCCCATCGCGCCCGGCCTCCCGCCGGGACCGTAGCTATCGAGTAGCACGAGCAGCCCGACCTCACGTCTCCCGGTGACCAGCTGGCGCGCCATTTCGAATGCCACCCGGCCGCCGAAGCAAAGGCCGGCGAGGAAGTACGGGCCCTGGGGCTGGCGCGTCAGGATCTCGGCGAGGTAAGCCGCCGCCATCGCCTCGATCGTGGTGCGCGGAGGCTGCACACCGTCCAGGCCACGGGCCTCGAGGCCATAGACAGGTTGCTCGTCCCCGAGATGCCTGGCCAGCTCACGGAAGCACAGCACGGTCCCGAGGTGGCCGGGCACACAGAAGAGGGGTGGACGGTCACCGGTGGCGCGCAGGGCGACCAGCGAGCGGGGTGATGCAGTCTCGGCTTCCTGGCTCAGGATACCGGCGAGCTGCGCCACCGTCGACGCCTGCAACAGGATGGTATCGGTGAGGCGCCGGCCGAATCGTGCCTCGACCTCGGCAAGCAGCTCGACCGCCCGCAAGGAGTCGCCTCCCAGATCGAAGAAGTCGTCGTGGATGCCCACCTCGTCCAGGTCCAGGACATCAGCCCAGATCTCGGTCAGGGTCTGTTCAATGGCTGACCCCGGCGATCGGAACGCGCTATCGAGGTCCGGCCTCATTCGGCCGGGGGTGGGAAGGGCCCTGCGGTTCAGCTTGCCCGTGGGGGTGACCGGTAGCC
>JBOHPM010000761.1:0-1751 GCA_050731715.1 Candidatus Rokuibacteriota bacterium | reverse complement strand
TCGAGGGGCGGCTTCCGGTGCCAGCGCACGCCCTTGCGCAGGCGGAAGACGTAGGAGGTCTCGCTCGGCTGCTGCCAGGACTCGGCCAGGTCCCCTTCGAGCTCGAAGATGCCGGGCTTCACGCCCGGACCCGTCTTGTGCTTGAGCAGGCGGCTGTGGGTGAAGCTGAGGTTGATCATGGTCGTGTACGACGCGGTCAGGTGCGGGTCGAAGTGCGGGGGCGTGTAGCCGCGGAAGCGGAACTCCCCGCCGCGCTTGGGGGTCGCCGCCCCGGCCGACGACGGGGCGGCCCAGGGCCCGGCGGCGGTGGCGGCCAGAGCCACGCCACCGACCTTGAGGAGCTGGCGACGACTGGGATCCATGGCAACCCTCCTTGAAGAGACGAGTTAAGGCCAGGCCGGCGGCGCCGTCAAGAGGCAAAGTACTGACCATGAGCCTCGGGGCCCAGGACACCGGAGTGGACGCGGCGCACCTCGACCTCGGCGCCGTCGGCGAGCGCGAGCATGTCCAGGGCCTCCGGCGCCACCTCGGCGCGACCCGCGTCCTGGGACGTGAGGCCCACGACCCAGGCCCGCAGCGGCGCGCCGCGTGGATTCACGAGCTCGACGATGGCGCCCGCCCTCACTCCGAGTCGGGCCGCGGTCGCGGCGCTCAGCCGTATCGAGCGACCGCGATCGGCGTCGAGACCGTCAGCCGCCCCGAGGGATACGCGCACGCGGGCCTCCCGCAACGCCTGGCGTCGCGCGGCGGTGGCGGCGTCATCGATGGCCCCGCCGCGAAGCACGGCGCCGTAGGTCGCCTCCGCCGCCCCGGGCGTCACGTAGCCAGCCGCGAGGTCGGCGGCCACGAGCTCGGGATCGCGCTGGAGCGCATCACCGAAGCCGCCGCCGCCGCTCGACTCCATGACGAAGAGGTCGCCGGGCTCCAGGGGGAAGCCGCTGACCTTGCCGGGCAGGGGTGAGGGCTGCCGGGGCTGACCGCCCCGGCGGACCCAGAAGCGATTGGTCGCCCCGCTGCCGCCGCCGCAGACGCCGAAGGGCGGCAGCACCGCCTTCTCGGCGAGCACGGACAGCTGCGCGCCGGGTGCCAGCACGCGGATCTCGCGCACGAGACCGAGACCCCCGCGCCACTGGCCGGGCCCACCCGAATCCTCCCGCAGCCCGGTGCGCTCCACGCGCACCGGGTAGAGCTGCTCGACCGCCTCCACGGGCTGCAGCGTCGTCATGTCGCTCTCGGTCCACGTGCGCACGGCGTTGCTGCCGTCGCCGCCCGCGAAGCCGCCCGTGCCGCCGGCCGGGTACTCGTAGAAGATGAACGTCTCGCCCGTACGGGGATGCGGGCCGCCCACGTAACAGTGATTGGCCCCGCCCTTGAGATCGCCGGTCACCTGACCGCCCAGGGCCCGGGCCAGGGCGCCCATCACCGCCGTCTCCACGCAGTACTTCACCTCGACCATGCCGCCACAGGGCGCGGGCGAGCGCGCGTTGACGATGCTGCCCAGCGGGGCGATGACCGTGAGCGGCCGGAAGGCGCCGGAGTTGACGTCGGCGCCCGGGTCGAGGAAGGCCTTGACGATGGTGAAGGCGCCCGTGGGCGCCATGGCGGGCCCGACGTTGGTGGGGCCGGCCGTCTGGGGGGAGGTGCCCGTGAGGTCCACCGTGATCGCGTCGTCGGTGACCACGACCCGCGCGCGGACCGTGAGCGGCTCCAGGCGCTCGGTGCCGGACTCCAGATGAGCCTCGTAGCGGTAC
>JBOHPM010000760.1:0-1751 GCA_050731715.1 Candidatus Rokuibacteriota bacterium | reverse complement strand
TCGGGATTGGCCCGCACTTCCTCGGGTGAGCCGGTGGCGATGAGCCGACCGTAGACCATCACCGAGATACGATCGGCCAGGGCGAACACCGCGTCCATGTCGTGCTCCACCAGCAACATCGTGTGGCGGCCCTTGAGGCTGCGCAAGAACGCGATCATGCGCTGCGACTCCTCGGCCCCCATGCCGGCCATCGGCTCGTCGAGCAGGAGCAGGCGCGGGCGCGTGGCCAGGACCATCGCGATCTCCAGCTGCCGCTGCTCACCGTGGGCCAGGCTGGCCGCCATCACGTCGGCGCGCGCGCCGAGGCCCACCGATGTCAGGACGTCGCGCGCCGGCGTCCGCAGCGCCGGGTCGCGACGGGCCGCACGCCAGAAGCGAAAGCTGGATCCGCCATGCGCCTGCACGGCCAGCGCCACGTTGTCGAGGGCGGTGGCATCGCGAAAGATGCTGGTGATCTGAAACGACCGGGCCAGGCCCCGGAGCGAGCGGGCCGGCGGGGCCAGGCCGGTGATGTCCTGGCCCGCGAAGCGGATGCGCCCGGCATCGGGCGTGAGGTCGCCGGCGAGCTGGCCGATGAGCGTGGTCTTGCCGGCCCCGTTCGGCCCGATCAACGCGTGGGTCTCGCCCTCGACGACGTCGAGATCCACGCGGTGGGTGGCCACCAGGCCCCCGAAGCTCTTGGTGATCCCGCGAATCTCGAGCAGGACCTCAGCCACGCCTGGCCCCCTCGGGCAGCAGGCCGATCAGCCCGCGCTTGGCGAAGAGCACGACCAGGACCAGAAAGGGGCCCAGGATGATCTGCCAGTGCACGGTCCACGCGGACAGGACGTCCTCGAGCAGGAGCAGCACCACCGCGCCGACCAGGGGCCCGACCAGCGTGCCCATGCCGCCCAGGATGACCATGAACATGATCTCGCCCGAGCGCGTCCAGTGCATGAACTCGGGCGTGAGGTACTCGGTGTGGTTGACGAGCAGCGCGCCGGCCACGCCGCCCATGGCCCCGGCGATGACGAAGGCCGCCAGCTTGTAGCGGTACGGCGAGAAGCCGATGGCCAGGGTGCGGGCCTCGTTGGACCGGGCGGCCCGGATGACCATGCCGAACCGGGCGTCCACGATCCGGTGGCCCAAGAGCAGGAACAGCACCAGGATGCCGAGCACCAGATAGTAGAAGGCGGTGGGATCGCGCAGGTCGATGACGCCGGGGAACTGGCTGCGCATCGCCAGCCGCATACCGTCGTCGCCACCGTACTCCTCGATGCTGATGCCCAGGTAGTAGAGCATCTGGGTGAAGGCCAGCGTGATCATGATGAAGTACACACCGCTGGTCCGGATCGAGACGGCTCCGATCACGAGGGCGACCAGCGCCGAGGCCACGATGGCGAGCCCCCATTGCACGTAGCCGTTGGACATCCCGTGGTAGGCCAGGATCCCGACGGCGTAGGCGCCCACGCCGAGGTAGGCGGCGTGGCCGAACGACACCATGCCCCCGTAGCCCAGGATGAGGTCCAGGCTCAGCGCCGCGATCGCAAAGATCATGATGCGGCGGAAGAGGTCGATGTAGAACGGCTGGTTGAGGACGCTGGCGAGGAGCGGTACCAGACCGAGCGCGAGGAGGCCCACGGTGAGCGCGAGGCGGCGAGGCGTCAGTGCCATGGCTACCGGATGCGGACCGGGAACAGCCCCTGGGGACGGAACAGCAGGACGCCCGCCATCAAGAGATAGATCAGCATGGAGGCCAGCGCCGGGCCGGC
>JBOHPM010000759.1:0-1758 GCA_050731715.1 Candidatus Rokuibacteriota bacterium | reverse complement strand
CGTCAAGCCTAAAAAATGGGGGTCCCGCAGCCTCCACTACCGCCTCGGTCCAGGACTACCTGGCCGCCATCTATGACCTGGGCGCGAGCAGCGGCCCCGTCATCGGCGCCCGCGTGGCCAAGCACATGGGGATCTCAGCGCCCGCCGTCTTCGAGTCCATCCAGCGTCTGACGCGCGGGGGCTACGTCCGGATTGGCAAAGGCAAGGCGGTGAGCCTCACGCCCAAGGGGCGGGAGATCGCCGAGGTCATGGCCCGGCGTCACCGGCTTCTCGAGCGGTGGCTGACCGACACGCTCGGGCTCAACTGGGCAGACGCTCACGAGGAGGCCCACCGGCTGGAGCACGCCATCTCGCCGCGTGTCGAGGAGCGGTTGGCCACGATGCTCGGCATGCCGAGCACGTGTCCGCACGGTAATCCGATTCCCGGCATGCCGGCGCCGGTCCGCGTCGAGCCGTTTCCGCTGGCCCAGGCTAAGGCCGGAGCGACGGTCGTGGTGGAGCGCATCACCGAGGAGGCCGAGGCGGACAAGAACTTGTTGGAGTACCTCTGGCGTGCCGACGTGCGCCCGGGCCGGCGGCTGCGCATCATGGAGGTGGCACCGTGGGCCGGAACCATCACGCTGGCCGGCGATGGCCGGACCATCGTGCTCGGGCTCCCCGCCGCCGCGAAGATCTGGGTGTACCTGCCCGAGCGTGGCGGCGCGCCGGCCTGAGGCCGTCTACTTTTTCGTCTTCGCTTCCGCGATCAGGCGCTTGACGCGCTCGTGATCCTCGCCGACGGGCACGACCTGCAGGAACCGCTCCCAGGAGCGGATGGCGCCGGCCGCGTCCCGCTTCGTCTCGTAGAGGACCTGACCCCGATAGAGCAGCGCCGGACCGTAGTCGGGGTCGATGGCCAGCGCGCGGTCGAAGGCCTCCAGCGCCGCGTCGGGGTGGCCGCCGATGGCCACGATGAGGCCCAGGTGGGTCATGGCATCGACGTTACGAGGCTGGCGCTTGAGCACCGCCTGGTACGCGGCGATGGCCTCGCCATAGCGTCCTTCGGCCAGGCTGTTCCGGGCCGCGCCTAACATCCCCTGAAGCATCTCCGGGCTCACCGGGCCCGGCGGGCCCGGGGCGAGGCCGGGCGCCGGCTCCAGCGTGGCCAGGGGGCGCGAGCCCGTCACCGGTAGACCGGCGGTAGGGTCGGGGCTCGTGTGCCGGCTGATACCGGCGCCGAGCGCGACGCCGAAGGCCAGCAGGGCGAGCGCGCCCGCGGTCACCACGAGAGGGCGACGCCAGCCGCGGGCCGCCCTGGGGGCCGGCGCGGCCACGGCCCTCGGCGCCGGTCCCAGGTGATCGAGCTCGGTCAACACCCGCGCCGCCTCGGCCTCGTACCGCGTGGTGAGCTCGGCGTAGTCGTCGTCGGAGACGTGACCGGCCTCGTGCTCG
This sequence comes from Candidatus Rokuibacteriota bacterium, assembly GCA_050731715.1. Taxonomy (GTDB): domain Bacteria; phylum Methylomirabilota; class Methylomirabilia; order Rokubacteriales; family CSP1-6; genus 40CM-4-69-5. The sequence continues at coordinate 327 of JBOHPM010000759.1, read as the reverse complement.
AACTGCAGCTCGCGCAGGGCCCGCAGGGCTTGCCGCTTCTGCTCGAGCAGCTGCTCGCGCGCATCGACGGGCACCGGCAAGAGACGGCCGCCCCCGTGGCGGCGCAGGGGCCACAGCGTGAAGACGGCCAGCGGCACCCCCACCAGCAGGACCACGATGGCGATACCGACGGGGCCCGTCAGGGCTCGGCCTCCATCTCACGCCGAATCCGCTCGCTCATCGCCGGATCGAGCGGGAGCGGTGCCGCGGCCACGGGTCGGCGGCGCGTCCACCGGACGATGAGCAGCGCGACCACCCCCAGCCCGATCAGGACCGCGAGCGGTGGGA
>JBOHPM010000758.1:0-1758 GCA_050731715.1 Candidatus Rokuibacteriota bacterium | reverse complement strand
CTGCCCCTGGCCTATCGCGACCGGCTGGCGCGCATTCCCGGGGTGACCCAGGTGACCTTCGCCAACTGGTTCGGGGGCGTCTATCAGGACGAGCGTAACTTCTTCCCGCAGTTCGCCATCGACCACACGACGTACCGGCTCATGTTCCCCGAGTTCGTCGTGCCCGACGACCAGTGGCAGGCGTTCCTGGCCGACCGCGAGGGGGCGGTCGTGGGCGAGGCTCTCGCGCAGCGCTTCAAGTGGCAGATCGGCGATCGTGTGCCTATCAAGGGCACGATCTTCGCCGGAACCTGGGAGTTCAACGTCCGGGCGATCTATCGGGGCCAGCGAGCGCACGACGACACCACGCAATTCTGGTTCCGCTGGGACTACCTCGACGAACGGCGGGCGTTCAGGAAGGGCTGGGTGGGCTGGTACACGGTCCGCATCGCCAACCCCGACGATGCCGTGGGCCTGGTCAAGGTGATCGACGAGCAGTTCGCGAACTCGCCGGCCGAGACCAAGACCGACACCGAGAAGGCCTTCGCCGCCTCCTTTGTCAAGCAGATGGGCAACATCCAGCTGTTGATCATGAGCGTCGGCAGCGTGGTGTTCTTCACGCTGCTGCTCGTGACGGGAAACACCATGGCCATCGCGGTGCGCGAGCGCACGCGGGAGCTGGCGGTGCTCAAGGCGGTGGGCTTTGCCGACGGCTTCGTCCTGGCCCTGGTCATCGCGGAGACGATGGTGGTGGCTGCGGTGGGGGGCGGGCTCGGGCTAGGCCTGGCCAAGCTGTTCACGCTGCGTGGGGATCCGACCGGCGGCCTGCTGCCCTTCTTCTACCTGCCTCCCGACGCCATCGTCCTCGGCCTCGGGCTGGCCCTGGCGGTGGGGCTGCTCGCGGGAATCCTTCCCGCGCTGTCGGCCAGCCGGCTCCGCGTCGTCGACGCGCTCAGACGGATCTGACGTGGCCATTCCCCTCATCTACAACGTGCGCAGTCTCCGCGCGCGGTGGACGTCGACCGTGGTGGCCGTGCTGGGGATCGCGGGCACGGTAGGCGTGTTCGTGGCGATGCTGTCACTGGCCCGGGGATTCGAGGCCACGCTGACGGCCTCGGGCTCCGCGCGCAACGCCATCGTCCGTCGGGCGGGCGCCACCTCGGAGATGGACAGCAGCGTGATGCTCGAGCAGGTGCGAGTGGTCGAAGACGCGCCCGGCGTCGAGCGGGGCAGCGCCGGGCCTCTGGTGAGCCCCGAGGTCGTCGTCATTGCCGCGTTTCCCTTGAAGGGCCGCGACACCGAGGGCAACGCCCAGGTGCGTGGTGTCTCCCTCAAGGCCCTCGCCGTCCGCCCGACGGTGAAGATCATTGCCGGCCGGCCCTTCGAGCCCGGATCGACCGAGCTCCTGGTCGGGCGCAACGTGGCCGCCAGCTACGTGGGCCTCGAGCTGGGCAAGACCGTCCGCTTCGGCGGCGGCACCTGGACGGTGGTGGGCGTGTTCGATAGCGGGGGAACCGCGTACGACTCCGAGCTGTGGTGCGACTACACCGTGCTCCGCCAGGTCTACCAGCGGCCGCCGAACATGTTCCAGTCGGCCACGGCGCGCCTCACATCCCCGGACGCGCTTACCACCTTCAAGGATACGTTGACCGCGGATCCTCGCGTGACCGTGCAGATCGACCGGGAGATCGACTACTACGCCAAGCAGTCGCGGCAGCTCACCACGCTGATCACGGTCCTGGGCACGATCGTGGCCGTGGTGATGGGGATCGGCGCGGT
>JBOHPM010000757.1:0-1764 GCA_050731715.1 Candidatus Rokuibacteriota bacterium | reverse complement strand
AAGTACGGGAGCGCCACGGAGCCGATGGTCGCCGCCGTGGCGACGCTCGAGCCGGCGATCGCCGAGAAGACGGCGCACGAGATGATGTTCGTGTGGAGGAGCCCGCCCGGGAGCCACCGGAACCAGAAGTTGAGCGCCCGGTACAGGCGCTCCGAGAGACCGGCGCGGAGCAGGATCTCGCCCATCAGGATGAAGAGCGGCACGGCCACCAGGACGAAGTTCACGCTGGGGATCCAGATCGCCTCGCCGACGAAGAGGTAGAGTGGGCGCTCGGAGAAGGCGAACCCCGCCAGGAGGCCCAGGACCCCCAGCGCCGCCGCCACGTAGATGCCGGCGCAGAAGAAGATCAGGAAGACGACCGACAGGAGGGCCAGGCCGGCGAGGGGCCCCGAGGTCGGCATCGCTCCAGTCGCGGCGAAGAAGCCCAGGAGTAGGGTCAGCAACAGGAGGAAAAGGCCGGCGATCATGAGCGGCCCGCCATGGCGGCGGCCTCCAGGGCCTCGGCGGTTTCCTCCTCGATCGTGCGCGGGCCGAGCAGGCGATCGATCTGCTTGCGCCGGCCGAGGACGAGCAGGAGGAGGACCTCCAGGAACATCAGCACCGACAGGAGGAAAAAAATGGTGATCCCGAGGGCCCAGAGCCCCTGGGGGACGATCAGCGGAGTCGCCAGCGCGCTCGAGTCCCGGGCCCCGAAGAGCCACGCATCGCCGACCACCCCCCAGCAGCGCCAGACGAGGAAGAAGCCGAAGAACACCAGGAACGCGAGGCCAGCGCGTGCATGTAGGCGCGGGCCCCCACCGGCAGGTGCGCCAACAGCACGTCCACGCGGATGTGGGAGCGCGTCGTGAGGGCGTCCGTGAGCCCCCAGGCGATCCCGAAGGCCAGCATGTAGCCCGTCAGCTCGACGGTGGCCTGGCTGCTGAAGCCGAAGAACTTCCGGCTGATGACATCGAAGCTGACGAAGAGCGCGGCGACGACGAAGAGCCAGCCCGCCACACAGCTCATCGCGTGGCCGAGCCGGTCGATCCTTCGTCTGAGCAAGCGGAGGAACGGGAGCAGGGAAGCCCCGGCGACGCTCAGTCAGGGATCGGCGCGTCGGGCGGGCCGAACAGAACCGTCTCCAGCTTCTGGCGGCTCCCCAGGATGCGCGCGACGGTCGTGAACGCGTCGTCCAGGGCCGCGACGATCACCTTGGGGCTCAGGGTCTGCGCCGACGGGTTCGCCAGATGGATCATGAGCGACTTGGACGCCCCTGGGTAGTGGAGGGCTGGAATCGTCATGTAGCCGTACCTGCGCAGGAGGACCATGGCGACGGCGGTGCTGACGTCCACGGCCGGCCGCGGGGAGACCGTCGGTCGGGCGGTCCTCGAGGAAGGCGACTACGAGAAGGTCATGTTCACGGGAGGGACCGAGACGGGCTCGATCGTCGGCCAGATTGCGGGCCGTCGCCGCAAACCGGTGAGCCTCGAGCTCGGTGGCCACGCCGCCATCATCCTGATGGACGACTTCGACCTCGACCGTGCCGCGGCTGAGGCTGTGGTGGCCAACTGCGGCGACTCCGGGCAGCGCTGCGTGTCGCTGCGCGCGGTCTTTGCCCGTGACACCATCGTCGACGAGTTTCGCCGGCGCTACGTCGAGCGGATCAAGAGTCTCCGGATCGGCGACCCGGCCGACCCCGCTAGCGTGATGGGCCTGCTCGTCAGCGAGGAACAGCTCGACCGGGTCGAGAGCGGGGTGGCGCGTGCGCTTGCCGAGGGCGGCCAG
>JBOHPM010000756.1:0-1769 GCA_050731715.1 Candidatus Rokuibacteriota bacterium | reverse complement strand
CCCGCGACAACGGCCTTGAGATTTCGCCTGATCAGGGTCGCCACGATGTCGCTGGTGGCGCTCGGCGCGCTGACGAATCCCATTCCCGTCACGCCAGCATCCGTGTGGACCTCGACGATCTGGATGCCCCCGGGATCGGTCCGGGGCTCGCGCGACGCGCTGTACCGCTTCACGGTCAGGTTCGTGATCTCCATGGCTGCGATGATCCTAGCCGCTGTCCGGCTGGGTCTGCAATCGCGGGCGCTCCCGAGGCAGCCCCAGGGCCAGGAGGATGCCCAGGGCGTTACCGCCGGCGCCGATCAGGATCGCCGTGCCATAACCCTGGGTCAGGTCGAACAGGCGGCCGGCGGCGATTGGCAGGATGACGGCGGCGGCGCACCACGCCAGGTACATGCGGCTCGCCACCAGGCCGTAGAGCGCGCGGCGCCAGTAGACGGCCATGGCTGCCGCGGTGACGCCGGAGATCAATCCGTAGCCTGAGCCCACAAGCGCCAGCGCGAGCACCGACACGCCCGGGCCGGGCCACAGAGTCAGCGCCACGTTGCCGGCCAGCGCGATGGCGTGGGCGCTGGCGGCCACGACAGGAATGCTCAGCCAGTCGACCATCCACCCGCCGCCCACGCGGGTGGCGGCGATGCTGCCCGTGATGAACGTCGTGCCGTAGACGGCGAGCGCAGTGGCGCCGCCATAGGCAGTGATGATGCCCGCGGCCTGGCTGAGCACCATCAGTCCGGCCGAGGCCGCCAGGAAGAACACGAGCCACAGCCGCCAGAATACGGCCCGGCGTCGCTCTCCCTCCTCCGGCGTGACACTCGCTGACGACGCCGACAGCGTGACGCCCGAATGGGCGATCAGCCAGGCGCTGATCGACCCGGTGATCGCCAGCACTGTGGCCAAGCCTCCAAGCGTGGCGCGCACCCCGAACTCGCCCAGCGACCAGCCAAACAGGGGGGCCCCGACCATGGCCCCGGCTGGATAGAGTGCGACGATGTAGCCGTTCACCAGGCCCTGGCGCTTCGTCACCGCCAGGTTCACGACCTGTTGCATGAGGATGTAGGCCGCGCCCCCCCCGGCGCCGAAGAGCACGCCGTATCCGATGGCCAGCTGGGCCAGGCCGCCGGCGGTGGCGGCCAGCGCGATGCCCGCGGCGCTCAGGGCCGCGCAGGCCAGCACCAGCGCTGGGGTCGAGGCGGCCCCGTAGACGAAGGGCGCCAGGTTCATACCCACGCCGAATCCGACGGTGGCCAGGGCGAAGACGAACGCGAGATCCGCCCGGCTCAGCGCGAGGAGCGTCTCCAGTGGCTTCAGGAACACGCTGAACGCGTAGAGCGTTCCCAGCGGCGCGTTGAGCGCCGTGGCGGCGGCGACGGCGCGCCACGGGCGGGGACCGACGGGAGCGCTCAGCGCCTACCCGGCCACGGGCGCCGACCGGGCGCCTGGCTCGCGGACGAGGACATAGAAGACGGCGGCGCCGAGCGCTCCGAAGGCGAACGCCAGGTACAGCAGCGCCTCCGGCCCGAAGGCGTACCACACGAGAGCGCCGACGAGCGAGGCCCAGCAGATGGCGATGCTGCGCAGGCCCCAATAGAGACGGACGCCCTCGGCACGCACGGGGCCTGGTACGAGCGAGGTGATGAGCGCCTTGCGCGCCGGTTGAAGCGAATCTGGACCACGAGCGTCCGGTTGAGGGCGAGGAGCCCACCGACCGAGCGGGCGGACTCGCGCACCGCCCTGCCTATCTCTCAGCCCTCGGGAACGACGGAGTACAC
>JBOHPM010000755.1:0-1772 GCA_050731715.1 Candidatus Rokuibacteriota bacterium | reverse complement strand
CTGCCCGAGGCCGTCGGCGGCAGCGCGCTGGGCCTGGTGGAGACGGCCATCGTCCTCGAGGCGATGGGGCGGGTGGCGTATCCTGGCCCCTATCTGCCCACCGTGCTCACGGCCACGGCCCTGACCGAGGCCGGTAGCCCCGAGCAGAAGCGCCGCTGGCTGGCCGCGATCGCGGCGGGCGCCGCGCGGGGCACCGTCGCCTTCCTCGATACGGACTGGAGCTGGGACCCGAGCGCCGTCAGCACGCGCGCGACCCGGTCGGCGCGCGGCTGGATGCTGAGCGGCACCAAGCGCTTCGTGCCCTGGGCCCACGTGGCCGACGTCGTTCTCGTCCCCGCGCAGAGCCCGGACGGCCTCCGCTTGTTCCTGATCGAGCCCTCGGCGCCGGGCCTGACCCTGGGCGTGATCCAGGGCATGGACCTCGGGACCCGCTGGATGACCGTGACCCTCGACGGCGTGCCCGCCGACCACGAGGCCACGCTGGGCACGCCCGGTCAGGGCGCCGGGCTGCTGGAGATGCTGCTGCGGCGCGGTGCAGTGGGCGCGGCCGCCGAGATGCTCGGGGCCGCGCGCCGGTGTCTGGACATGAGCGTGGCCTACGCCAAGGTGCGCGAGCAGTTCGGCCAGCCGATCGGGGCCTTCCAGGCCATCCGCCACAAGTGCGCCGACATGCTGGTCGAGGTCGAGAACGCCCATGCCGCCACGTACTACGCGGCGTGGGCCATCGACGCCGGCGCGCCGGACGCCGTGACGGCTGCCTCCGTGGCCAAGGCCTACGTCAGCGACGCCGCCCGCCAGGTCTGCGGCGAGTCGATCCAGGTCCACGGCGGCATCGGCTTCACCTGGGAGTACGATCTGCACCTCTACGTCAAACGGGCCAAGGCACTGGAGACCATGTACGGGGACGCGGGCTATCATCGCGAGCTGATCGTCCGCCGCGTCGCGGACTAGGGCGGGCGGCGGCGAACGGTGCCTTCGGCTCCGCTCCACGGCATCCGCGTCGTCGACCTCACCAGCTACATCGCCGGCTCCTACGGGGCGATGATGCTGGCCGACCTCGGGGCCGACGTCGTCAAGGTCGAGTCGCTCACCGGCGACCCCTTCCGGGAGCTGCCGGGCTTCCTCGGCTGGAACCGCGGCAAGCGCTCCCTGGCTGTCGATCTCAAGACGCCCCCGGGCCTGGCCATCGCCGAACGGCTCGCCGCGCGGGCGGATGTCGTCATGGAGAACATGCGACCGGGCGTCGCCGACCGGCTCGGGGTCGGGTGGGGAACGCTCTCGGCCCTGAATCCACGCTTGATCTACTGCTCGATCACCGCGTTCGGCTCCACCGGCCCGTACGCAGACCGGCCCGGGTTCGATCCCCTGCTGCAGGCGATGAGCGGGGCCATGGCGATTCAGGGCCTCAACGGTCCGCCCCAGTACATCCGCATCGCCATCACGGATTACTACGCGGCCGCGCTGGGGGCCCAGGCGGTCCTGGCTGCGCTCTTCGTGCGGGAGCGGACCGGCCAGGGACAGCGGGTGGAGACCTCCCTGCTCCACGCCGCCATGGCGCTGCAGTCGGGCAACTTCGTGGACTACCCGGGCAAGCAGCTCATGTTCCGCGACAACCCGACGTACCGGCTCTACCGCGCCGGCGACGGGGAATGGTTCTTCCTGGCCTGCGGCAACCAGACGTTCTGGGTGAAGCTCTGCAACGCCCTGGGCCTGCCGCTCGCCGACGACCCCCGCTTCGCCTCCTGGATGCTGCGCCTGGACAACCGCGAGTC
>JBOHPM010000754.1:0-1776 GCA_050731715.1 Candidatus Rokuibacteriota bacterium | reverse complement strand
GCGATAGGCAACGGGGCGGAGCGGGCGAACCGGCCAGAGCGGTAGGAACCTCCCTCGGTGTGGAGGCATGGCCGGCCGTGATTTTTACCAGCGAGCCAACCCTCTCACCCGTCATCCCGGAAGCCGAGCGTAGCGAGGCTACAAAGAAACTAACCTGGCTGGGCGGCTGCAGCCTCCTTGATATCGACGGCGAAGCCGAGGCCTTCGAGGCGTTTGAGCAGGTGCCGGACAAGCGCGCCTCGCTTGGCTGGCTCGAAGTGGGTCGGGCCGAGGTCGCGGTAGGGCGTGCCCGTCTTGAGCATGTGGTAGGCCGCCTGCAGGATGGCGGCGGCCACCGCTACGACCGCCTTCTTGTCGCCGCGGCGCCCCCTGACCCGGTGGTAGAGTGCGCTCAGGTAGCGGCCTTTCATGCGAGCCGCGGCCCGCGCGCACTGGATGAGCGTCGCCTTGAGCCAGCGGGCACCCTTCCTGATCCGGGTGGAGCGCCGCTTGCCGGCGCTCTCGTCGTTGCGCGGGCAGATGCACGCCCAGGACAGCAGGTGCCCGTCGCTGGGGAAGCGCGTCATGTCCAGCCCGACCTCCGAGACGATAACCTCGGCGGCGAGCACATCCACGCCGTCGATCGTGTCGAGAAGCTTCACCGCCTCCCGAAAGGGGCCGAGATGGGCCTCGATCTGCACATCGATTTCCCCTACGGCGTCGTCGAGGGCGTCGATCTGGCGCAGATGCAGCCGCAGCAGGAAGCGATGCTGGGCGCCAACCCGTCCGGTGAGGGCCTCCACCAGCTTGGCACGCGGCGCCTGGATGCGGCGGTCGGCCAGTGCGGCAAGCTTGTGCGGGTCTCTCTCGCCCGCGATCATCGCCTCGATCATGGCCCGACCGCTCTTGCCCATGATGTCGGAGATCGCCGAAGTGAGCTTGATGTTGGCGTCCTCCAGCGTCTTCTGCACGCGCTGCACGTGGCTCGCATGCTCGCGCACCAGCTGCTTGCGGGTGCGCAGCAGCGTGCGCAGCTCGGCCACCTCCCGCGGCGGCACGAAGCTCGCCCGAATGAGCCCATGGGCGAGCAGCTCGGCCAGCCACATCGCATCGTTGACGTCGGTCTTGCGGCCGGGCACGTTCTTGACGTGCGCCGCATTGGCCAGGATCACCTCCAGCGGGTAGTCCGAAAGAATATGCCACACCGGCTTCCAGTAGATGCCGGTCGCCTCCATGGCGACATGGGTGACGCCGTTCTCGACCAGCCACTCGGCCAGGGCGATAAGGCCCGCCGTCGTGGCCGCGAATGTGCGCACCTCAGTCGTGACCTTGCCATCGGCAGCGATGCGAATGCAGGCCACCACCGTATCCTTGTGCACGTCGAGACCGGCGCAGCGCGGATAAAGCACTTGCATGAAGCTCCCTCCTCTCATGCCGCCGGCGTGGAGCCCTCGCGTGTAGAACTCTACAAGGCGTGCTCCGGGACCGAATACCGGTCCGTGGCACAGTCTGGGGTGCTCAGAGGACTCCGGGTCCAACTATCCGACGGGCTCGATCGCACCATGCATCGCCCGACCTCTGTGCCGACGGCAGGGGCGAGGGTAGCATTGTTTCATGTGCTGCGGGTCGGCGACGCCGGTGGCGAACTATCCGGGACCTCCATCAACGAGTCGAACTCACGAGGTCCCGGATCGGAGCGCTGCTCGCGCCCCGCTCGCATCGCTCCGTCCGAGATGACGGGTGGGAAATGCGCTTCAGATCGATGGCCGGCTTGAGCCTCCGGCCCTGCGCTCCCGA
>JBOHPM010000753.1:0-1778 GCA_050731715.1 Candidatus Rokuibacteriota bacterium | reverse complement strand
GCACATGCTGGAGGCGCGCTCGGTCGACATCGTGATGATCGATGTCCTGCGCGTGGGTGGCATCACCCAGTGGCTCAAGGTGGCGGGCATGGCCGAAGCCTTCAACCTGCCGGTGGTCAGCCACCTCCTGCCCGAGATTCACGTGCACCTGATCGCCGGCGTGCGCAATGGCCTGACCGTCGAGTACATGCCGTGGGCGATGCGGTTGTTCGAGGAGGGCCCGGCCCTCGACAAGGGTGAGCTGGTGGTGCCCGACCGGCCCGGGCTCGGGCTGAGGTTCGACCGCGGGGCGCTGACGCGGTTCGCCGTCTCCGGGTAGCCCGGCACCTCCGGCGGCAGGCAGGGCCAGCGTGGCGACTTCGCTCCGCGACCGGCTGCGCGTGCTCTACCCGGGCGCCTCCGGCCGCCGGCTCAAGCAGTGGCTCGTCGGCGGGCGCATCCGCGTCAACGGAGAGGTGGTCCGCCGCGGCGACGTCGCGGTGGCAGTGGACGACCGCGTTGAGCTGGCCCGACCGGCCATCGCCTTCCCGCCGGCGCTCCGGCTCGTCCACGACGACGCCGACCTCATCGTCATCGACAAGCCCGCCGGCCTGTTGACGATCGCCACCGAGACCGAACGGACGCACACCGCTTACCGCTACCTGCGCGATTGGGTGCAGGCCCAGGGGCAGGGGCGGATCTTCGTCGTCCACCGGCTCGACCGGGAGACGTCCGGCCTCCTCGTCTTCGCTCGCACACCAGCCGCGAAGCGGGCGCTGCAGGCCCAGTTCCGGGCCCGGAGGGCCGAGCGCGTCTACGTGGCCCGCGTGGAGGGCGTGGTCCGTGAGTCGGCGGGCGAGCTGCGGTCGAGGCTGGTCGAGGACCGCACCCTGCGTGTGCGCGCCGTGCCGGGAGGATCGGGGGGAGCCGAGGCGATCACTCGCTTCCGGGTCCTGGAGCGCTACCGGGACGCGACCCTGCTCGAGGTCACGCTGGTCACCGGCCGCCGGGGCCAGATCCGCGTCCAGCTGGCCGCGCGCGGCCACCCCGTCGTCGGCGACCGCACGCACGGGAGCCGGAGCGATCCCCTGGGACGCCTGGGTCTGCACGCCACGCGGCTCGGCTTCGTTCACCCGAAGGGGCGGCGCGTCGTCTTCGAGAGCCCGGCACCGGTCGCATTTCGCCGGGCGTAGACTCGAGCCCGTGGGCGAGGCGGCGATCCTCTGGCGCAGGCTGGACCAGCCCGGGCACGAGTCCGCTCGCCTGCGCGCCCACCCATTTGGCTGGCAGCTGGGCGGCACTGCGGTGTTCGCTCACGACGGGCAGCCGTGCCGGTTGGACTACGGGGTGGTGTGCGATGCCGCGTGGCGCACCGTCTCGGGCACGGTGGCCGGCTGGGTCGGCAGCGAGACGGTCGAGATCACCATCGCCGTCGATGCGGCCCGGCGCTGGTGGCTCAACGGACACGAGTGCCCCGGTGCCGCCGGGTGCACGGACCTCGATCTCAACTTCAGCCCATCTACGAATTTGCTGCCGATTCGTCGCCTGGATCTCGCTGCCGGGGCAGAGGCTGAGGTGCGAGCGGCCTGGCTTCGCTTCCCCGGCTTCAGCCTCGAGCCGCTGGCCCAGATCTATCGCCGGATCGACGTCACCACGTATCGGTACGAGAGCGCGGGGGGCGGTTCACCGCCGAGCTACAGGTCAACGCCGCCGGCTTCGTCACCCGCTATGCGAGCCTCTGGCAGGCCGAGGCGACGGCCTGAGCAGCCTGGCGGCCGCTTCCTCGGTCGGGGGCGGCG
>JBOHPM010000752.1:0-1778 GCA_050731715.1 Candidatus Rokuibacteriota bacterium | reverse complement strand
GCGGCCAGTCGCCGCTCGACCGCCGTCATCGCCGGGGCTCGACGATGATCTTGCCGGCCATGGTGTGGTGGGCGAGGCCGCAGTATTCGTGGCAGATGATGGGGTATTCGCCCGGCGTGTCGAAGCGCGCCTGGGCGTGAGAGATCTGCCCTGGCAACACCATCACGTTGATGTTGTGCCGGGGGACCAGGAGCCCGTGCACCACGTCCTTGCTCGTGGCCCAGAAATGCACGGTGGATCCCGCCGGCACGCGGATCTCGTTGGGCGCGAAGGTCCAGATCTGCGCGGTCATCCGGACCTCGTACTGTCCCGGGGCGATCTGCACGACGCCGGGCTCCTTGAAGAGCGGGTGCTCGGCGACCTTCCTCGAATCGATCCGGCCCTGGTCGCCGGTGACGGTGATGCCGGCCCCCAGCGCCGTCACCGCGAGCGCCGCGAGCATGCCGACGGGGATGGCGAAGCTCGGCAGGATCCAGGCCAGCTCCCAGAGATGAACGGTCGATCGGCGGGTGGCCATGGCCTCAGCTCCGCCAGATCCGGAGATAGGTGTTGATCCAGAACGCCGCCAGGACCACCAGGTAGATCAGGATCAAGAGGAGCGCGCCCCACGGCTGCGGCTCGTTCTCGTTCGCGTGCTCGTCCACGGGCGGTCCCCCCTCCAGAGCCGGCACTGAGCTCAGCGTGGGCCCGACTCTACGTCGCCTCGATCCGGCCGGCAAGCCTGGGCATGGGATCGAACCACCCACCGTCGGACGCGATCAGCGCACTCGATTGTGCTGGACCCCACGTCCCGGGCTCGTAGTCGTGAACCGGCACAGCTCTGCCCAGAATCGGATCGACGATTCGCCAGGCCTGCTCGACGTAGTCTTGCCGGGCAAAGCGGGCGGCGTTGCCCCGCAGGGCGTCGAACAGGAGCTCTTCGTACGCTCCCATCTCGGCCGGATCGGATTCCTCGCTGATGACGAGCTCGACCTGTTGCCCTTCGACCGGCTTGCCGGCCTGCTTCACCAGCGCGCCGATCGCGATCATCAGATCGGGCGTCACGCGGAACCGGAAGTAGTTGGCCGGTGGCGGCATCCCTGTGAAGACCGCCGGGGGCTGGCGCAGCTTGACGAGGACCTCGGTGGCCGTCACGGGGAGGCACTTGCCGGCTCGGATGTAGAACGGCACGCCCTTCCACCGCCACGAGTTGATCTCGAGCCGGAGCGCCACGAAGGTCTCCGTCTGCGAATCGGCCCTGACCCCCGGCTCGTCGCGATACCCGCGGAACTGACCGTAGACGACCTCGCGCGGCTCGGGCGGGCGAATCGCCTTCAGGACTTTGGCCTTCTCGTCCCTCACCATCTCGGCGTCCAGGCCCGGCGGGGGCTCCATGGCGATGTTCGTCAACACCTGCAGCAGGTGGTTCTGCACGACGTCACGCAGGGCCCCCGTGTGATCGTAGAACTGGCCGCGGCCCTCGATGCCAAAGGCCTCCGCCATCGTGATCTGCACGCTCTCCACGTACTGCCGGTTCCACAAGGGCTCGAGAAACGAGTTGGCGAAGCGGAAGAAGAGCAGGTTTTGCACCGTGTTCTTGCCCAGGTAGTGATCGATGCGGAAGACGCGGTCTTCCGGGAACCGACGGTGCACCACCGCGTTCAGGGCCCGGGCCGTGGCGAGGTCGTGTCCGAACGGCTTCTCCACGACGATACGTGCGCCCTCGGCGCAACCCGACTCGCCGAGCTGGTGAACGACGGTCTCGAAGAGGCTGGGCGGGATGGCCAGATAGTGCAGCG
>JBOHPM010000751.1:0-1780 GCA_050731715.1 Candidatus Rokuibacteriota bacterium | reverse complement strand
AATTGGCAACACCCGAGGCTTCACTCTGATCGAGTTGATGATCGTCATCGCGATCATCGGCATCCTGGCGGCCATCGCGATTCCGATGTACGCCAACATGCAGGCCCGCGCCCGCGTGGCCAAGGCCCAGTCCGACCTCCGCGGTATGTACTCGGCGCTCACCGCGGTCGCCGCCCACTGTGGCGACGTACCCGCGGCAGGCGGCTTCGTGGGTGGTGGTACCCCGCCGAGCAGCGTCACGTTCAACACGGCGGGCGCGAACTGTACGACCCAGGTGAACAATGCCGGCAACCTGACGGTGCTCGGCGGCATTCTCACGGACGCCAACGGCACGCCGGCCGGCCCGTTCTATCAGGGCGCGCTGGTGGCTCCTAACGGCTGGACCTACACCTACACCCGGGGCAACCAGGCGGGGACTTTCACGCTCATCGGCTCGGGCCCCGACCTGCCGACCTCGAACATCCAGTACCCCTGAAGTCCTGACGCGTCAGCCTGGCCGCCGGAGGGTAACTCCGGCGGCCCTGTTCACCCGGCCTCGAAAGTTCGGTTAGGTTACCCTACCGCCATGGTTCCAGGGTGCGACCACGTGGGAACGGCGAGCCCGTGACGGGAACCTGGATGTGGTTGGTGGCTGCGCTGCCGCTCGCCGCGTGTACTGCGGAGCCGATCGCGAGCCCCGCGAATATCCGGCCTTCCGTCGTGCCGACCGTCGAGACTCCCCACGTGCGGGACCTGCGGCCCCTCTACCGCGCGGTGGTGTGCGCGCGCCTTCCCCCCGAGGCCCCGGCCTGCGACGCCGTGCTCCGGCGCCTGCCTGGCGAAGGCCCGGGCGATCCACCCGGTGCAGCGCTGGACGTGGCCAGCCGTTACCGCGTCGCGCTCGTGCCCGGCCTGTTCGCCGAGTGCCTGGAAGGGTTCCTTCGCCCCTTCGCCGACGTCGAGAGCGATCTGCGACGGGCCGGGTTCACGGTGCATTACCTGCACGTGTTCGGGCGGGGGAGCATCGCCGAGAACGCCGACCGCCTCGCCCACGAGCTCAACGCGCTCGGTGGCGACCCTCGCCCCCTGGTCGTCTTCGCGCACTCGAAGGGCCTGCCCGACATCCTCGAGTTCGTCGTGCGTCACCCGCAGGGGGCGCGTATGCTCGCGGCCATCGTCGGGGTCGCCGGCGCGGCGAATGGCAGCCCGCTCGCCGAAGACCTGTACCCGATGTACCGGGACTGGATCGCCGGGCTTCCCTTACCAGGATGCCGGGCCGGCAGCGGTGAGGAGCTCCGCGACCTCCAGAGGGACGTTCGGCTGGCCTGGTGGCAGCGTTATCGCTCCGCGCTCACGGTCCCGGTGTTTTCCCTCGTGGCGGCGCCCCACGAAGACCACGTCTCACCGTTTCTGCGTGCACCCTACAGAAGGCTCGCGCAGGTCGACCCGCGCAACGACGGTCAGCTCTTGTGGCACGACCAGATCGTGCCAGGCGGCTACTTGCTTGGTTACGTCGACGCGGATCACTGGCGTATCGTGATGCCCCCGCGCCCGGCCGTTCCGATGCTCAGCGACACCGTGCCACGGGCAGTGCTCGTGACGGGAGCGCTCGAGGTCGTGGCCCGCGTGCTGACGGCGCGCCCACCTTGACCCCCGCGGGTCTTCAGCGGGACTGGACCTTGAACTCCGCGCGCCGATTCTTGCTCCAGCACCCCTCGTTGTGGTCGGCGCAGGCGGGCTTGCCCTCCCCATGGCTCGCGGTCATCACACGGTCGGCCTCGACGCCCTGGGCGATCAGGTA
>JBOHPM010000750.1:0-1792 GCA_050731715.1 Candidatus Rokuibacteriota bacterium | reverse complement strand
CTCGTGGGCTGCCCGGTGTCCGGCCAGCGCCGTCGCTGCCGCCACTGGCTCCGCGCACGGCGACTGCCAGCGCGCGGGCAGCCCCGCGAGCCTGACCGCCCGCTTGAGCCCGGCCCGGAACCACTCGTCGGTGAGGACGCTGCCCGCCCAGCTCAACTGCACCGGCCGCCTCAGACCGAGGCGCTTCGCCACGTCGACCGCCTGCGCGGCCAGGTGTGCTTGCCCTGCCCGCACGATGGCCCGGGCCCGTGCGTCGCCGCGTCGAGCGCGCCGGATCACGGCGGGCGCCAGGGCGGCAACGCGCACCACGGCATCCCGACCCATCACCAGGCGCCGAGCCGGATGGAAGTCCTCTCCTCTGGTCGTGACGCGCAGCCACTGCTGACCCAGCCAGAACGCCGATCCCTCGTCGCCCAGCAGAGGTCCCAGCCCGCCGGCCCGCGCCCATCGGCCCCGGGAGTCCCGGCCGATCACGATCGATCCGGTCCCGCTCAGGATCAGCACGCCCGGCCCCCCCGCGAGGGCGCCCAGATGCGCCGCCTGCGCGTCTGAGAGGACGACGACGTGCCGGGCGAGGTGGCCCAGCCGGCGACCGAGCGCGCGCCGCTCGCCCGGGGTCCACACCCCGCGCGCGGCCACGACCAGCGCCCCCACGGAGCGCGCTCTCCAGCCGCGCCTCCGCCAGAGCGCACGGAGGAGCGTGGCGACGTCACGCCCCGGTGTGGCCCGGACGGTGAAGCGCGCCAGTGGGCGGCCGCCACGCAGCGCCTGAGCGCGCAGCCACGTCGCGCCGAGATCGGCGCCGACCACGATGTCAGGGGCGCGATCCCTCACTGTCGAATCGTGAACATGAGCGTGCCTTCCTGTCCGTATTGTCCGTCACTCGAGGGCGGCGGATGGTCGGGAAATCGAGCGCTTACGGGCTCGCCGGCGTGGCATGCCCGATGCTCCGTAAACCTGCCCGAAGGGACGTCAACAGAGGGGGAAGGAAATGAGCAGGGCATTGGCCGCGTGGCTGCTGATCGCTACCGCCGGCGCACAGAGCATGACGCCCCGCGACGTCGTGCAGTCGGCGGTGACCCGCGTGGTCCAGGCGCTCGAGGTGGCGGCCAGCCGCCCCGAGCCTGTGCGGGTCGGCCGCCCCCAGGCGCCGCGCGCGGAGATCAGGCGAATCGCCACCGAGTTGTTCGACTTCGGCGAGGTTGGGCGGCGGGCCCTGGGCCGACACTGGACCGGCCGAAGCCTCGAGGAGCAGACGGAGTTCGTCGCCCTGTTCACCGACCTCCTCGAGCGCGCCTACGTCAGCAAGATCGAGGCGTACTCGGGCGAGCCGATCATCTACACGAGCGAAGTCGTCGACGGCGACTATGCGGTCGTGCGCTCCCGCGTGAACACCAAGCGGCGGGCCGAGGTGGCCCTCGACTACCGGCTCCACCGGACCGAGAGCGGGTGGAAGGTCTACGACGTCCTCATCGATGGCGTCAGCTTCGTCTCCACGTACCGCAGTGAGTTCAACCGGATCATCCAGCTTCACTCCTGGGACGAGCTGATGGATCGCCTGCGCCAGAAGCAGATTCCCGCCCGCACCGTTACTGACCGCAGCTGACGCGGTCCGCCACAGTATCATGGGGCGTGCCCGCGGGCGCTCCCGGCCTCGCCTGGTCCGACTACGCGGTCCTCGCCCTCGGCCTGATCTTACTGCTCATCATCGGCGCCGGCTTCAGCCGGCAGCGCGACACCGTCGACTTCTTCCTGGCCCGACGCCGCGTGCCGTGGTGGGCGGCCTGCCTGA
>JBOHPM010000749.1:0-1800 GCA_050731715.1 Candidatus Rokuibacteriota bacterium | reverse complement strand
CGATCTGGCCCGGGGACCGCTGTTCCGTGCGCTGATCATTCGCCTGGCCGACGCCGATCACCTCTTCGTGCTGACGTTCCATCACATCATCTGCGACGCCTGGTCCCTGGGGATCGTGACCAGCGAGCTCTGGCAGCTCCACACCGCCCTGGCGACGTTCAGCCTCCCGGCCCTGGCCGAGCTCCCGATCCAGTACCCCGACTTCGCCGTCTGGCAGCGTGCCCACGTTCAGGGCCACACCGCAGCGCGGGATCTCGAGTACTGGAAGCAGACGCTCCGCGGCCCCCTGCCGATCCTCGAGCTTCCCACGGATCATCCGCGGGGGGCCCGGACGACGGCGCCCAGTGGACATTGGAGCTTCGACATCCCTTCGGAGGTCGAGGCTGCCGTCCACGCCTTCGCCCGCGCCGAGGGTGTGACCCTGTTCATGGTCCTGTTCGCTGCGCTCCAGGGGCTCCTCTTCCTCTACACCGAGCAGGAGGACATCCTGGTCGGCTGCCCGGTGTCCGGCCGGGACCGACCGGAGACGGCGCCGCTGGTGGGGTTCTTCGTCAGCATCCTCCTCCTGCGCACGAACCTCAGTGGCGACCCCACCTTTGGCGCGCTGCTCCAGCGCGTGCAGCACGGCTGTGTCGAGGCCTTTGCCCACCAGGAGCTGCCCACCGAGAAGCTCCTGGAGTCCCTCGAGTGGCGACGCGATTCTCCGGCGGGCGGGCATCTGCCGATCCGCGTGCTCTTCAACCTGGTCGACGAACCCCCGACCGAGGCGCCGCCTCGATCCGGGCAGACGATCACCCTGCTCGAGCTGTGGCCGGAAGAGACGGACCTGGACTTGAACTTCCACTTCCGGAGGCGAGCCGGCGGACTGCGGGGGACCATCCTGTACCGTCAGGATCTGTTCGAGCCGGCGACCATCGAGCGGCTCGTCGCGGATTTCCTCACGTTGCTGGGGAGCGCGATCGCCGATCCGGCGCGGGCCCTGACCACCTTCGCTCCCCCCGATCACGAGCGGTACCGGCTGCGGCTCAAGCGCTACCGGGCCCATCGCGCGGCTTCGGTCGACCGCCTCGACGACATCGAGCGGCTGTCCAATCTCACCAGGCGCCAGCTCCTCATCTGGGTGGGGCACAAGCTGCGACCGACCGCCCCGATCTACAACCTCGCGGCGACCCTGACCATCGACGGCGCCGTCGATCCCGCCTGCTTCGCCGCAGCCTTCCAAACCCTCCTCCACTCCAGCGACGTCCTTCGCACCGTCATCGAGGAACCCGACGGCATCCCCCAGCAGCGCGTCCTCCCGCCCGAGCCCTACACGATGGCCTTCGTCGACCTCTCCCGGGGCGCCGATCCCGAGGCCGATCTCCGCGCCTGGGTGTCTGACCGGGTCGGCCGGCCGTTCGACCTGGCCCGGCGCCTCTTCGACGTCGCGCTGATCAAGCTGGGGCCGCGACAGTTCGTATGTGCCTTCGTCCAGGACCACATCGTCACCGATGGCTGGTCGATCTGGCTGATCTTCCGCCAGCTCACCACGCTCTACGAGCAGGCGCGGGCCGGCTGTCTGCCCGCGACCGTTTCCCTCCCGCCGTACAGTGCCTGGCGGGAGCACGAGCGCGCCTACCGATCCTCGCCGCGCCGTCTCCGCGACCGGGACTACTGGGCAGCAAAGCTGTCCGACGCGCCCGACCCGCTCGTCTTCTACGGGCGGCCCGGTCACAAGCATTCGACTCGGGTGGACCGTATCTCGTGCGAGCTCGGCGGCGAACGCAGCCGGCGCCTCCTGGCGCTGGCGGAGACCCGGGG
>JBOHPM010000748.1:0-1802 GCA_050731715.1 Candidatus Rokuibacteriota bacterium | reverse complement strand
GGCGTCGTCGTCGGACACCGAGGTGGGAATGATGACGTCCTGCCCGGGTTTCCAGTTCACCGGGGTCGCCACCGTGTGCTTGGACGTCAGCTGGCAGGAGTCGAGCAAGCGCAACACCTCGTCGAAGTTCCGGCCGGTGCTCATCGGGTAGACGATCGTGGCCTTGACCTTCTTGTCGGGCCCGATGATGAACACCGAACGGACAGTGGCGTTGTCCACCGCCGTGCGCTTCCCGCCGACGGCGTTGGGATGGATCATGTCGTACAGCTTGGCCACGGTCAGATCGGCGTCGCCGATGATCGGATAGTTGACGGCGTGTCCTTGCGTCTCCTGGATGTCCTTGACCCAGTTCTGGTGATCGGTCACCGGATCGACGGACAGGCCAATGACCCGCGTGTTGCGCCGGTCGAACTCAGGCTTGAGACCAGCCATGTAGCCGAGCTCGGTGGTGCACACTGGGGTGAAGTCTTTCGGATGCGAAAATAGAATCACCCACCGCTCGCCCATCCACTCGTGGAAGCGAATCTTTCCCTCGGTGGTGTCGGCGGTGAAATCCGGTGCCTCGTCACCAATGCGTACCGGCATGTTTGACCTCCATGACGTTGAGAATCCATTCGGGTTCCGTTGGCGGAGATAGATTATAACGCAACGTAAGTCCGGGCGCATGCGCTAGCGTACCGGAGCCGACGTGTAGGGCTCGGCCCGCGTCACCTTGATCAGCTGTCCTTCGCGGAGCCGATCCCCCACGGCCAGGCCGTTGGCGATGGCGACCTCCTCCTTCGTCCAGGCCGACTTCACGCGAGTCGCCAGCGTGTCGACCGTCTCGCCGGCCCGCGCGGTCACCAGGCGGAGCCGGGCCTCCGTCACCCCGGCGCGCTCGGCCGCGGTGAGAGGCCGGAAGCTGCGCGCCACCGCGGTGAAGGCGGGCTGCGCGGCGGCGAACCGCGGCTTGGCGGCGAGGCCCACCACCTGATAGACCACCTTGCGGTGGGCGATCCAGGTCAGATCGACGCCGACCTTGCCCTCGGCCTCGAGCTGGGCGTGGGCCGCGGGCAGACCGTTGATCTTCAGGGTCTGCGTCTTGGCGACCACCGGCAACTTGGTGGCCTTCTCGACCTGGCGGGCGCCCTCCAGGGGATCGTCGCCCTTGGCCACCGCGCGAAAGAGCACGGCCGTCTCCTGGTCGGGCGCGGCCGCCACGACCCGTCGCGGCGTGTTCTCCACCGCCCACTTCTCCGGTAGCTCGAGGAACACATCGAGGTCCGGGTGCACGAAGGTCCGGCCGACGATCAGCCCGTGGGCCGCGCGCTGGCCGATGACCAGGCCGTCGAAGCGGGCAATGAACGCCTCGCGGCTGGCGGTGAGGGGAGGCCGCTTGGCCTGCGTCAACTCGCGGGCGCGCGCGGACGTCCTGGCCACACGGTCGGGGGTGGTGGGGTGGGTGTCGAAGAACGAGGGCTTGCTCGACCGGCCTTTGCTCAACAGGTCGACTTCACGCCCGAGCGTGGTGAGGAACGCCGACAGACCGGCCGGGTTCCACCCTGCCCGGGCGGCGATCTCCTGCCCCACCCGATCGGCCTCGGTCTCCTGGCCGCGACCGTACGGCGCGAACACCAGGCCCTGGGTGAAATCGCCGATCCCGCCGATGATGTCGCCCACCGCCGGGACGATGAGACCGGTGAGCCCGGAGACGACCCCGAAGAGCACCGCGACGGGGCCCTGCCGGGAAATCGTCTGCACGCTGTGGCGGGCGGCCACGTGGCCGATCTCATGGCCGACCACGCCGGCCAGCTCGTCTTCCG
>JBOHPM010000747.1:0-1805 GCA_050731715.1 Candidatus Rokuibacteriota bacterium | reverse complement strand
GTTCTCCTGGGGACAGCCGGGCGCAGGGCCCGGGCAGTTCATGCTGCCCCACGGCGTGTGGATCGATCGCCTCGGGCGCGTGTTCGTCTGCGACCGAGAGAACGACCGCGTCCAGGTCTTCGATCAGGGCGGCACGCTTCTCCGCATCTGGGCGACGAAACTCATCGGCCCCGCGGTGTTCTATGTCGACGCCGACGACATCGTCTATATCCCGGAGCACAACGGCGGCCTCGTGAGCGTCCTCACCCTCGAGGGCGAGCGCCTCGCCCAGTGGGGCGATCCGAGCTTCCGCTCCTGCCACAGCATCTGGGGCGATTCGCGCGGAGACCTCTACGTCGTGCGCCCCGGCACGGCGGTCCGGACGCGGCGCATCGTAAAGCACGTGCGCGTCGGCTGAGGCCCCGGCGATCGTCAGCGCCGGGACAGGACCCAGACCATTCTGCCAAGACTGTCGCTGCTGACGGGCCTCGTCAGATAGTGCTGAAACCCGGTCGCGCGGGCCCTGGCCTCGCTCACACCAGGCGGTAGCAGGGCGAGCACCGGCACGTCCCCGTGCCCACGGGCATGCTGGCGTCGGAGGCGATCCAGGAAGCCGGCCTCGGCCGCCTCGACCGTGGTGAGGCCACACACGATGACGTCCGCGATCAGCGCCGTCTGCTCGATGCCGCTCGCCGAGGTCGCCGTGACGACCGCGCCAGCGAGTACGAGCACGCCGCTGAGGGAACAGCGGACGCCGATGTCGTCCTCGACGATCAGAACGTGAACGCCATTCAGGAGCTCGCCGTCCGGCACATTCATCCGCGAGGTACCAACGCCCACGGCGCCCGGACGGTCAGAAGGGCGTGGCGTCGCGGGCAAGCCAGGCGACGACGTCGAAGAGAACGCTTGGATCGACCGGCTTGAGCAGGAAGGCGTCGAACCCGGCGGCGAGGCACCGCCTGCGCTGCCGCTCATCGGCCTGGCCCGTCACGACGATCGCTCGAGGCCGCCTGGCCGTCCTGCCGACGGCGGCCCGAATGCGGCGCATCAGCCAACAACCGTCCTCACCGGGCATGCTGAGGTCGCTCACCACTACGTGCGGGCGCATCCAGGCGAACGTGGCGAGAGCCTGCTGGGCTTCGGGCGCGGTCTCTACCGTCGCCCCGGCGCTCACGAGCAGGCGCCGGTACGCTCGACGGCAGGCGGCGTCGTCGTCGACGACGAGGACGCGCACCCCGGCGAGCTGGCCCGGGCGCGGCGACGTTTCCCTGGGCAGCGGCTGCGCCAGAGCCTGCGCGCTGGCTACGATCTCACAAGGGCCCGGATGAGTGAGGTCCCCCATATCTTGGAGTTTCGGGCCGCTAGGGCTCGCGGACCGGGGTCGGGGACGACAAGTTCCGGGTCGGAGGCGACAAACTGAGGCCCGGGGCCTCCTGCGCTACCCCTGCGCTAGGCGGGAGCCTGGCGGAACGCGCGCGGTGAGCGCCCGGACCAGCGGCGAAACGCACGCTGGAACGAGCTCGGATCCTCGTAACCCAGCAGGTACGCGACCTCGGACACGGCGAGCCGCCCGTCACGCAGGAGCGGGCGGGCCATGTCTTGCCGGATGCCGCTGAGCACCGCGGCAAACGTCGTGCCCTCGTCGCGAAGGCGGCGCTGCAGGGTTCGAGCGCTCATCCCGAGCCGGCGCCCCACCTCGTCCAGGTCGGGAACTCCGTCGCTCAGCGACGACCAGAGAAGTCGGCGCACATGGTCCCGGATGGTGTGCTCGGTGCCGAGGCTGGTCAGGATTTGCTGGGCGAGGTGGTCGAGATAGCCGGCGAGGA
>JBOHPM010000746.1:0-1806 GCA_050731715.1 Candidatus Rokuibacteriota bacterium | reverse complement strand
CGGCCGTCGGCGTCCAGGGCGAGCTCGGCGTCGGCGACGAGATCGCGGGCCTGATAGTCGGTCAGGAACCCTTCCCGTCGATCTCCGGTCCACTTGACCGGACGGCCCAGGCGCCGGGCTGCCCACGCCACCAGGGCGAACTCGGGATAGAAGGCGTTGCGCGTGCCGTAGTTGCCCCCGACCTCCCGGGCCACCACGCGGACGGCGCTCTCGGGCACCCCCAGCGTGGCGGCCAGATCGCTCTTGATCCGCACGGAGCCGCCCGAGCCGGCGTAGAGCGTGTAGCGCCCGCTGGCCTCGTCCCACACGCCCAGCGCCGCGCGCGGCTCCATCGGCACCCCGGTGACCCGGTTCACCCGCGTCTGCAGCCGCACCACGTGGGCGGCGCGGGCGAAGGCGGCCTCCGCGGCAACGGCATCGCCGGCCTCGGAGTCGACGCACACGTTGGACCGGGCTTCCTCCCACACGATCGGCGCGCCGGCGGCGGCGGCATCGACGCTGGCGATCACGGCGGGCAGCGGCTCGTAGTCCACGGCAACGCGCTCGGCGCCGTCGCGCGCCGCCGCCGGGGTCTCGGCGATCACCATGGCCACGGCCTCGCCCACGAAGCGGGCGCGATCGGTGGGCAGCGGCCGGTGGGGGGAGATGAAGAACGCCGAGCCGTCGCGACTCCGGAGCGGGACCTCGTGCGGATTGGTGGGCACCGGGCGGTGCGGGATGGGGCCCAGGCCGTCGGCGGCGG
The DNA here is from genome assembly GCA_050731715.1 of Candidatus Rokuibacteriota bacterium. GTDB lineage: Bacteria > Methylomirabilota > Methylomirabilia > Rokubacteriales > CSP1-6 > 40CM-4-69-5. The sequence continues at coordinate 1,064 of JBOHPM010000746.1, read as the reverse complement.
CCTCGGCGCCGGTCAGAACCGAGAGCACGCCCGGCACCGTCGAGGCCCCGGCGGCGTCGATCTGGCGGATCCGGGCGTGGGCGTGGGGCGAGCGGACGAAGCACGCATAGGCCTGCCCGGGGACGGCGACGTCGTCGCTATAGCAGCCCCGCCCGGTCACCAGGCGGGCGTCTTCCTGGCGGCGAACCGGCTTGCCGAAGCCCTGGCGTGCGGTGCGGGTACGGGAGCTCAGAAAGGACACGGTGGACCCCGCCCTCTAGATGGCATATCGCTCCCGGGCTTGTCCAGCCCGCGCGCTCCGCTTGACAGTCGGTGGCCCGGAGACCGATGATCCAAGGCATGAATACACTGGAGCGGGCCGAGGCTGCCGAACGTGCCATGAGCGAGGAGCTCGACCGGGCCGTCGTCAAATCCGCCATCTATACCTCGGGCGAGCGTGACCCGAGGCTGCCGGCCCCGCGGCCGGAGAGCGGCAAGTACGTCATGATGGGCCACGACCCCCGACTCCCCAGGCTACCCGACCGGCCGACCCTGTTCGACTTCTACAAATACCGCTTCGGCCCGGCCAACCACATGCTGCAGAGCGCGCGGCTGGCCCAGAAGAACGGCGTGGGCGAGAAGATCGTCCTGGCCTGCCTGATCCACGACATCTCGCTGGCCGGCTTCATCCGCGGCGACCATGGCTACTGGGCCGCCCAGCTCCTCGAGCCCTACGTGGACGAGGAGGTGAGCTGGGCCATCCGCTATCACCAGGCGCTGCGGTTCTTCCCCGACGAGTCGGTCGGCTATCACTATCCCGAGTCCTACATCAAGCTCTTCGGCCCCGACTACAAGCCCGAGCCCTACATCGAGCGCGATTACCGGTATGCCCGCGACCACAAGTGGTACATGAGCGCGCGGATGATCTGCGTGAACGACCTCTACTCCTTTGACCCCGACGCGCAGGTGGAGCTCGAGGAGTTCACGGACATCGTGGGCCGGCACTTCAAGCAGCCCCAGGAAGGGCTGGGCTTCGACCAGAGCCCGGCGGCGCACATGTGGCGCACCATCATGTGGCCGACGAA
>JBOHPM010000745.1:0-1807 GCA_050731715.1 Candidatus Rokuibacteriota bacterium | reverse complement strand
GCGGGCTCGAACTGGCCAGCGAGCGGGTGATGGACTCCACGGCCGCGCTCGAGGTGCCGGACGTCCCCGAGCAGCTGCTGGTGATCGGAGGCGGTTACATCGGCCTCGAGCTGGGCCAGGTCTACGCGGCCCTGGGCAGCCGGGTCACGCTGGTGGAGATGACCGACGGACTCTTGCCCGGGGTCGATCGCGATCTCGTTCAGCCCCTGGCCCGCGCCTGCGAGCGCGTGTTCACCGAGATTCGCCTGGGCACGGCCGTCGCCCGTCTGCGAGAGACGCCGGCGGGGGTGGAGGCGAGCCTGGGCGAGCGCACGGTGACGTTCGACCGGGTGCTCGTGGCCGTGGGCCGCCGCGCCCGGACCGAGGATCTCGGCCTGGAGACGACGCGCGTGCGCCCCGACGAGCGCGGCGTGCTCGCCGTGGACGAGCGCGGGCGCACCGCCGACCCCAACATCTGGGCGGTGGGCGACGTCACCGGGGAGCCGATGCTCGCCCACCGGGCGATGCGGCAGGGCAAGGTCGTGGCCGAGGCGATCGCCGGCCGGCCGGCCGCCTTCGACAACGTGGCCGTTCCGGCCGTCGTCTTCACCGACCCCGAGGTCGCGTGGTGCGGCCTCACGGAAGCCGCCGCCGAGGGCGCTGGCCGGGCCGTCAAGATCGCCAGGTTCCCGTGGGCGGCGTCAGGCCGCGCGGCGACCGTCGGCCGCGCCGACGGGCTGACCAAGCTGGTGGTCGATGTCGACTCGGGACGCGTGCTGGGCGTGGGGATCGTCGGTCCCGGGGCCGGCGAGCTGATCGCGGAGGGCACGCTGGCCGTGGAGGCGGCCCTGACCGCCGAGGATTTCGCCGCCACCATCCACGCCCATCCGACACTATCCGAGAGCCTGATGGAGGCGGCGGAGACGCTGCTTCGCTGAAAGGAAGGTGTCCGGTGACGACTCCCGCCGAGGTGGCCACGCTCATGGAATCAAGGGCTCCCCACGCGGTGCTCGACATCCGCGAGCGCGGCGCGTACGAGCGGGGGCACATCTTTCGCTCCACGTCGTTGCCGCGTCGGCTCCTCGAGCTGCGGGTGCCGGCGCTGATCACCGCCCCCGGCACGCCGATCGTGATGTGCGACGACGACGGACGCCTCGCCGCCCTGGCCCGGCCCACACTCGCGTCGATGGGGTACCGCGACGTGCGGGTGCTGGCCGGCGGCCTCCAGGGCTGGCGGGCCGCGGGACGACCGATCGTCCAGGGCGTGAACGTGCCCAGCAAGGTCTTCGGCGAGCAGGTGCTCCACGCCTGCAAGACCCCGCATCTGACGCCGGCCGAGCTCGAGGCCCGGCGGCTCGCCGGGGCCGACCTCGTCATCGTGGATTCCCGCACCCCGGAAGAGTACGCACGGGGCTGCGTCCCCGGGGCCGTCAACGTGCCCGGCGGCGAGCTCGTGCTGCGCATCGCCGACCTCGCGCCTCGCCCGGAGACGACCATCGTCGTCCACTGCGGCGGGCGCACCCGCTCCTACATCGGCGCCGAATCGCTGCGGCGCATGGGCCTGGCCAATCCCGTGGTGGCGCTGGAGAACGGCACGATGGGCTGGACCCTGGCGGGACTGGAGCTCGAGCGGGGCGCGAGTCGCTGGGCGCCGCCCGTGTCGGGGCGGAGCCAGGCCGCCGCGGCGCTGGTGGCCACGCAGGTGGCGGCCGAGGACGGCGTCCCGTTCGTGACCGCGGACGATCTGGAGCGGCTGCGCGGGCGTCAGGGGCAGGAGAACGTCTACGTGCTCGACGTCCGGACGGCCGAAGAGTACGCGGCGGGCCAC
>JBOHPM010000744.1:0-1811 GCA_050731715.1 Candidatus Rokuibacteriota bacterium | reverse complement strand
GTAGTGCCGGCAGAACTGGCTGTAGCGATAGCCGACGGGGTGGTGCTGCAGGTACTCCAGGTGGAGCCGCTGCAGGGTCACCCCGGGGCGCTTCAGCTCCTGGTGGACCCAGGCCATGTCCGGCAGGGGCCGGGGGCCCCCGACGATGGCGCCCACCCGCTGGAACAGCCGGGCTTCGAGTTGCGCGTCGTCCCACTCGGCCGGCAGCGGCCACGTCAGGCCGGCCTGCCGCGCCCGGCGGACGTACTCCGACACCGTGCCCAGGCCCACGCCGCAGGCCCGGGCGATCGCCCGGTGGGGCAGGCGCTGCTCGTACTTCAGTCGAAGCATCTCGCGGACTTGTCTCATCAGTAGCCTCTCCGTCATGGCGGTCGGGGCCCTCCTTCACGGAGGACCACCCTACCGGGCGGGCTGGACTACCGACGAGCGATCAGGCTCGGAATCGGCGATCACGATCCCCGGAACGGGTGATCACGATGCGCCGGAATCGGTGATCAGGATCGAGCGGAACGAGCGATCACGATCGGCCGGAACGGGCGATCAGGATGGGCCGGAACCATCAACCCGGGTCGAGCGAGCGTTGCTCCAGGGTGCCCCGGCGCATGGATTCGCGACGGATCTCTGGACCCTGCCCCGGGTGGCGACGGTCATCGCGCGACTCACGGGAGAACGCTTTCATCCTGGGCACGTCTGGTATCTGCTGCGCGCGCTGAATTGGTCGGTCCAGCGACCGGGGCGCCGAGCTCGAGAACGGGACGACGAGGCCGTCACCGCGTGGGCGAAAAAGCAGTGGCGGCGCGTAAAAAACCGCCCGGCGCCGGCGCGCCTGGCTCGTCTTCGAAGACGAAAGCGGCCTCTCGCACCAGCCCGTTGTCCGGCGGACGTGGGCTCCGCGCGGGGCGACCGCCCGTCCTGACGCACACCGGGGCCAACTGGAAACGCCTGTCCATCGCGGCGGCACTCGCGTTTCGGTGGGATGGGCGGCGCACGCGGTTCTATTTTCATACCCGGCCGGGGACGTCCACTGACGTGGCGCTCATCGGGTTCCTCCGTACCCTCAAGCGGCACTTTCGCGGCACCCCCATCATCCTGCTGTGGGATGGCCTGCCGGCTCACAAGAGCGGACGCATGACTCGGTATCTGGCTCGCCAGCGCCCATGGCTCGACGTCGAGCGGCTTCCCGCCTACGCCCCAGATCTCAACCCGGTCGAGCAGGTCTGGGGCAACGTCACGACCCGGGACATCGCCAATCTCTGTCCCACTGAAATCCCGACCCTGCGCCGTCCCCTTCGACGCGGCTTTGCCCGCGTGCGGCATCATCCGACTTTGGCGTTCAGCTTCCTGCGCCATGCCGGCTTGGAATTCTGACGTGACTATCACCATAATCCACGAGACTCATTACTGAGTCTCGCGTAATACAGTGACGATCGAAAGCCTCCCGCATCGTACGATGGGGGCATGCCCACTCATGTTGCGCCACGACGGGATTTCCATGGGTTGGAAGTTCGTCGGAAGCAGGCCGCGCGGTTGTTCGCGGCGGGTCGCGAGACGCAGGGCGCGATCGCGCGGCGGGTTGGGCGTCAGTCGCCAGAGCGTGATGCGATGGTACCGGGCGTGGCGCGCTGGCGGCCGTGAGGCGCTGCGCGCCGCCGGCCGAGCGGGGCGCAAGCCGCGACTGGCTCCGGGGGCAGTTGGCCCGCGTTGACATGGCACTGCGCGAGGGTCCCCGCGCGCATGGCTTCAGTACTGGTCTCTGGACCCTGCCCCGCGTCGCCCTGGTGATCAAGCGCGTGACCGGCGTGAAGTATCAC
>JBOHPM010000743.1:0-1815 GCA_050731715.1 Candidatus Rokuibacteriota bacterium | reverse complement strand
TCGGCCCAGACCTGGTCCCAGGAGGTCAGCTCGGCGCCGGCCTTCACGAACTCGGCGTCGCGAATTCCGCTACCGATACCCGCCTCGCGCTGGACGAGCACGCGCTGTCCCTGCTCGCGGAGTGCGTGGGTTCCCGCCGGCGTCAGGGCGACGCGCTGCTCTCCGGGTTTGACTTCCTTGGGAACCCCGACGATCACCGGCGCCGGCCGTCGAGCCTGAGGATCATGCTGGGATCGTAGCCACGCGCCGGCGTTCTGTCGAGTGCTGTGGCAATGTGTTGGTAGACCAACCGGGCGTAGGAAAGGCTCGGGAAAGGGGAACGTACGGTGAAATCACGCGCCCAGCGCTCGCCAAAGGCCGGCCGGCCACCCCAGGAAGTCGCCGCGTCAGCCCATGTTCGTCGCCGGCGGAAGACGGCCACCGCCGCCGTCAAGAAGGACACGATGCTGTCGCAGGCGGCCGAGGGGCCCCGTGTTCGGTGGGCCGTTGGCAAGCCCAAGGAGAAGAAACGCTAGCAGGTCAACTGGGCTGGGGTTGGTGCCGGTCGGGGTGGCCCGGCCGGCTCCTGCCACTCGGCCGGCCCTTGCGGGCCACGAGCAGCCCTACGATCGTGAGCACGCCCGCCGCGCCCAGAGCCCTCCACCCCGTGTGAAGTCAGGAGCCACACGCACAGCAACGCCGCGGCGCCTGGGAACAGGCGATCGGTGAGGCGGCGGTCGATGGCCCGGCGAGCGCTGAGCCAGAGCAACGCGAGATTCACCATGGCAAAGCTCAACAGGACGGCAGCATCGGTCATCGCCGCGAGGCCCGCCAGGTCGCCGAGCAGGACGAGCGGTGCCGTGAACACGACGACCACGACCGTGGCCACGACCGGGACCGCCGTCCTTTGACCTACGGCGGCCAGGCTCGCCGGCAGCATCCCGGCCACAGCCATTCCATATACCGATCGGGCAGCCGAGAGCAGCATGAGGAGCACGGTATTGGCGGTGGCGCACAGTGCGACCACGCTGAGTGCGGTGTCCGCGCGGGCGCCGAGCGCCCGGTGGACCGCGAGCGCCAGTGGCGCGCCCGAGCCACTGAGCTCTTGCCAGCCGACGGCCGCCACGCTCGATAGGGCCACCAACACGTAGATGCCGGTGGTTGTGACCACCGAAATGAAGAGCGCGCGGGGCAGATCGCGCTCTGGATGCCGCATCTCCTCGGCAAAGTTCCCCAGCTCGTCGAAGCCGAGATAGGCGAAGAAGATCAACGAGGCCGCGCTCCAGACGCCGCCCAGGCCGTGCGGCGTCTCGGTGAAGTTGGCCGTGGACCAGAAGGGCACGCCGACCACGTGATTGTCGTACGAACGGTGACACCGGCGGAGGCTCGTGCGATGCTTGGCGAGTTCAAGAGACGACGAGGAGAGGCTGATGGCGAGATCGAGAGACTTGCGGGTGGTGGTGGCAACCGACGGCTCGCCCCATGGGAGGGCTGCGGTGGCGGTAGCCATCGCGTTCCCCTGGCCGGCACGTAGCGAGGGCCGGGGGGTGGTAGCGCGGCCTCGTCCCCCGCTCGTTGCGGAGTGGCCGGCTGCCGTCCGCGCGGCGGTCGACGAGAACTTTGACCGCATCGCCGCTGCTGCCCGGCGCGCGCTGCGACGCCGGTGGCCCACCGCCGACGTCGTCGTCCTCGACAAGCCACCGGTGGAGGCGATCCTGGCCGAGGCCCGCGGCGCCGGCGCCATCGTGGTCGGGTCCCGCGGGCACGGCGCCCTTGGCCGCCTGCTGCTTGGCAGCGTGTCTCGGGACGTGGTGCGCCGGGCCACCTGCTCCACGC
>JBOHPM010000742.1:0-1819 GCA_050731715.1 Candidatus Rokuibacteriota bacterium | reverse complement strand
ACCTTCGGCGGGCCCCAGAGGGACCTCGGTGGGGATTCGGCGCACTCGCGTCGTGATGGGTGCCACGGTTACCAGCTCCCGGACCGCATAGGCTTCGTTGCGGGAGAGCAGCACGACCGGCCGTCGTCCGGCTGGAGCCGGCAGATCAGCCCACCAGACCTCGCCGCGGCGCACTGGCTACCAGTCTTCGCTGGCGAGCAGCCGGACGGCGGCCGCCTCGGCGGCCTTGATCTCCCGGCGGCCCTCCGGCTTTCGCCGGTAGCCGGCCTGATACTCCCGCGCCAGCGCCGCCTGGGCCTGGGCATCGAGCCAGTAGCGGAGCGCGGCCTGGATCGCGGCGCTGCGGCTCTGCCCCCTGACCTTGCGGACCCGCTCCACAGCCCGATACAGACCGCTGGGAATACTGACGGTTACCTTTGTCGCGGGCCGGGCCATCGCGATACCTCCAGCACGCCCTGGTATGACGAAAGTATAACCGTGGTCATACCTCCTCACAACAACTCCGGACACCGGGTGGCCTGATCGTGAGCCGGCTCATGATGGGCGCGCTGGTCGCGCTGGCCGTGATGGTGGCCACGACGCCGGCCGTTGGCCATCCGGCCCGAAGCCACCAGCGGTTGGCCAAGATCGGCCCGGCGCCCGGCTTTGCCCTCACGACCCAGAACGGCTCCCGCCTCAGCCTCGAGGATCTGGGGGGCCAGGTGGTCGTGGTGACCTTCATCTACGCCAGCTGCGCGGACACCTGCCCGCTGCTGACGGCCAAGCTGGCCGCCCTGACGCCGCGCCTGGACGCTGGTGGTGTCGCGCCCGTCCACTTCGTGGCCATCACCGTCGATCCCGAGCGCGACACGCCCGAGATCTTGCGGCACTACGGCGTCCGCTTCGGTGTCGACTGGAGGCGCTGGACGTTCCTCACCGGCGGCTCGGCCGAGATCCGCGAGGTCGCCCGGCGCTATGGCGTGTACGCCAAGACGACCGAGGGCGGGGACGTCGATCACACGTTCCTGACCTCCCTGATCGATCGGGCCGGGGTGCTCCGCGTGCAATACATGGGTGTCCGCTTCGATCCCGAGGAGCTGTTTCGCGACGTCCGCGGGCTGCAGGACGAGCCGCGCGCCCGATGAGTCAGTGGCTGCCGCGCCTCGTGGCCCGCATTCCCGCCGGCGTCCACGTCAAGCTCCTGGCCGGGTTCCTGATCATCGTGATCCTGTTGATCGCCGTCGGCGCGGTGGACCTGCAGGCGCTCAGTGGAGTCAACGTGCGAGTCGAGAATCTGGTGGCGCTCCAGCGCAAGATCGCCGCCTACCGCCAGCTCCAGCACGATACGACGGCGCAGCTCTACAGCGTGGCCTCGACCCTTCTGGTGCCGGAGGAGCGCACGCTGGACGCCACCCTGCGCCAGCTCAACCAGTTCGGGTACGATCTGGACCGGTTGCAGTTCGTGGCCCGTGACGAGGTGGAGCTGCTGGGACGGGTGCGCGCGGACTACGAGCAATTCATCCAGGTGGTGACTCGCGTGATCGAGCTGATTCGGACCGGACGGGCCCCTGAGGGGCGCGAGCTGCAGGTGGCCCGGGCCGCCCCGCTGGCCGACCGGCTGGAGCGCTTGACCAACGAGCTGGTGAACAAGGCCGAGGCCGACATGGTGGCCAGTATCGAGGCCGCTCACGAGGCCTACGCCACGTCGCGCCAGGTCGTCGTCGGCTTCGTCCTGGGCGCCATCGTCCTGGCCCTGATTCTGGGCTATGCCATCTCGTGGTCCGTGATCGGCCCCGTGCAGCGCATGAACGACCGGCTCGGGGAGATCGCGTCCGGCGAC
>JBOHPM010000741.1:0-1820 GCA_050731715.1 Candidatus Rokuibacteriota bacterium | reverse complement strand
GCAAGGATCCCGACCTGTTCCTGTTCTACGAGCAGTACACGGACGACGCGGCCTTCGACGCCCACCGCAAAGCCCCGCACCTCGCCGCCTATCGGGAGCGCCGCGAGCGGGAGGGGCTCACCGAGGGCGCGGTCGAGGTCGAGATCTACCGCTCGCTCACCGAATGACCGCCCGTTGACAAGGGCGCCGATGGCCTGTTAGCGTCCCGAAGCGTCCCCACGCGGTTGCTCGGTCCCGTCACTGTCCTACGTCCCCGGTCGCGGGAGGTATCACATGGCGGAAGGCTTTCGACTCCTCGTCCTGACGTTCCTGGTCAGCACCCTGATCGGCGCCGTGCCGCCGGCCGTCGCGGCGGCGGAGACCCCCCGCAGAGGCGGCGTGCTGCTGGCCGTCATCGGGGCTGACCCGCCGAGCCTGGATGCGCACCAGGAGAGCACGTTCGCCACCATTCAGCTGGTGGCCCCGCTCTACAGCCTGCTGCTGCAGATCGACCCCTACGAGTACCCGAAGATCATCGGGGACGCGGCCACCGAGTGGAAGATCTCACCCGACGCGTTGACCTACACGTTCAAGCTCCGGGGGGGCATCCGCTTCCACGATGGGTCCCCCCTGACCGCCGCCGACGTGAAGGCCACCTACGACAAGATCATCCGGCCGCCCACGGGGGTCCGCAGCATCCGGAGCAACGCCTACTCGGCGGTGGCCAGCGTCGAGGCGCCCGATCCGAGCACGGTCGTGTTCAAGCTCAAGTTCCCCTCGGCGTCGTTGCTGGCCAACCTGGCCTCGCCCTGGAACGTCATCTATCCGAAGAAGTACCTGGACCGTGACCCGAACTACTTCAAGACCAACGTGGTCGGCACCGGGCCCTTCAAGCTCAAGAGCTACACGCGGGGGTCGTCGTTCGAGGGCGAGCGGAACCCCGACTACTTCGTGAAGGACCGGCCCTACCTCGACGGGTACAAGTTCTTCATCAGCCCGGAGACGTCGGTGCGGGCCGCGGCCATCCGCTCCGGGCGGGCCTATATCGAGTTTCGCCACCTGCCGGGGTCCGAGGTGGACGCGATCCGGAAGCATCTCGGCGACAAGGTCGTGATCCAGGAGACCCCGATGGTCGGGCAGTTCGGCATCGGGATCAACAACAACATGAAGCCGTTCACCGACATCCGCGTACGTAAGGCCCTCACGCTGGGGTTCGATCGCTACACGGGCGGCACGGTGCTGTTCCACCTGACGGGCCTCCGGGACCCCGGAGCGATGATCCGTCCCGGCACCGAGTGGGCCATCCCGTCGGCGGACCTCGAGCAGCTCCCTGGCTTCGGACGGGATGCCGAGAAGAATCGGGCCGAGGCCCGCCGACTCCTGGCCGAGGCCGGCTACCCCAACGGCTTCAAAGTGGTCTTGAAAAATCGCAACGTGAGGCTTCCCTACCAGGACTTCGCGGTCTACGTGATCCAGGAGTGGCGCAAGATCGGGATCGAGGCCGAAAACCGCCCGCTGGAGACGGCATCCTGGTACGCCGACGGACGCGATCAGGGCAACTTCGAGCTGATCATCCTGCCCACCGCCGAGTTCATGGACGATCCCGACCTGTTCCTCCGGCGCTATACCTCGGGGGATCCGCAGAACTGGGGTCGGTTCTCCGATCCCGGGGTCGACGACCTCTTCTCGCGGCAGTCCCGGACGCTCGAGCCCACCGAGCGCCGGAAGCTGGTCGTCGAGATGCAGAAGCGAGTGCTGGAGAACGCGTACTACCTGCCGGGGCTCTGGTGGCGGCGGAACGTCGTTCACTGGGCCAAGGTCAGGAACTACGTGGCCCCGCC
>JBOHPM010000740.1:0-1825 GCA_050731715.1 Candidatus Rokuibacteriota bacterium | reverse complement strand
CCGGGGTTGAGCACGACGCCGGTGAAGCCCTCGCGCTCGGCGCCCTGCAGCCAGGTGATGAGCTGGCCCTCGAGGTTGGACTGCCGGCACTGCACGCGCAGTCCCTGCCGGCGGGCATGGGCCGTGATCAGCCGATCGAGCTCGGCCAGCGAGAGGGATCCATAGATGGCGGGCTCCCGGCGCCCTAACAGATTCAGGTTGGGACCGTGGAGCACCAGCGCAGCGGGGGCCGCCGTCATCGCGGGAAGGATACCATCGGCGGCGCGATCTCAGTGGCCGCCGACGAGGCCGAGAATCCAGTCGGCGACGACGAAGAGCAGCAGGCCGCCGAACACGGTCCAGGCCAGCGCCGGTCCTCCCTCGCGATTCACCTCGGGGATGAGATCCGACGCGGCCACGTAGATGGTGACGCCCGCCGACAGCGCCAGGGCGTAGCCGGCATGCCTCTGAGCCAGGAGCCCGGTGGCCAGCGCACCCACCAGGGTGCACAGGCCGAGGACCGCGCCGGCGCCCAGCGCGGCGGCTCGCGACCGGCCCGTGGCCAGCACGATGGTCGCGACCGTGAACCCCTCGGGCAGCTTGTGCAGGAGGACGGCGAGGAACAGGAGCAACCCCAGGGTGGGACTGATCATGAAGCCGGCCGCGATGGCGACGCCGTCGAACAGCGTGTGCACCCCGAGGCCGAGCAGGGCCAGGTAGCCGGCCGCCGGGCGCAGGAAGGCGTCGGCGTGAATCTCCTCGCCGAAGTGAAAATGCGGGGCCACCGTGTGCTCGAAGAGGTGGATCCCGAAGTAGCCGATCAGCACGAACAGAAATGCATGGGGCACCTGCGCGCTTTCGGGCAGCATCCGGACGAAGGCGGCCGCCAGCATGAAGCCCGCCCCCAACGCCAGGAAGTACCGAAGCGGGGCCCGGCCGCGTCGGTGGGCCCCGGTGACGAGCGCCGCCCCCGCCACGTCGGCGGCCGCTGCGACGGCCACCAAGACCCACTGTGCTAACATGATTTTGGAGCATAGCATGGCCACGACGACGGCGACCCGGCTCCTCGGCGAGATCCTCGTCGCCGAAGGCGTGACCACGCCCGAGATGATCGCGATGGCGCTCAGCCGCGGTCGAAACACGGGCGAGCGAATCGGCGAGGCCCTGGTGGCCCTGGGCGCAGCCAGTCGCGAGGACGTGTTGTGCGCCCTCGCGCTGCAGCACAATCTGCCGTATCTCTCCCGCGACGAGCTGCCCTCGCCGCTGCCGGTGATCAAGAACCTGTCGGCCAAGTATCTGCGTCAGTACGTGGTCTGCCCGGTGAGCGTGGACGGCACCGTGCTGACCGTGGCCACCGCCGAGCCGCTGAATCCGGTCATCGTCGACGACCTCCAGCAGGCGACCGGGCTGAGCGTACGCATCGCGGTGAGCGCGCCCGAGGGCATTCTGGAAGCGATCGACCGCGCCTACGATGGCTCGGCCACACCGCTGCAGCGCATCGTGGAGGGCATCGAGGAGGAGCGGGGACCGGAGGGTGAGGAGGACGTCAGCCATCTCCGGGACATGGCCTTCGAGGCCCCCGTGGTCCGGCTCGTCAACCTCCTCATCGAGAACGCCATCGCCGCCGAGGCCTCCGACATCCACATCGAGCCCTTCGAGGACACGCTCCGGCTCCGCTATCGGCTCGACGGGATCCTGTTCGATCAGGAGTCGCCCCCCCGGCGGCTGCGCGACGCCGTCACCTCGCGGATCAAGCTGATGGCCGAGATGAACATCGCCGAGCGCCGTCTCCCCCAGGACGGGCGGATCCGCGTGTCGCTCCCCGGCCGGCGCGTCGACATCCGAG
>JBOHPM010000739.1:0-1839 GCA_050731715.1 Candidatus Rokuibacteriota bacterium | reverse complement strand
CCGTACGGGCCACCGCGAGCAGCGTCTCGAGGGCGGGAAAGAGCCCGGCGTCGACCATGAAGCAGATCTTACCATTCGTCCAAACTAGTTTTACTGGACTAAACAGTTGTGGCGAGGCACGATACGCCGCGCGGGTCACCGACGGTCCGCTTTACAAGGAGGAGTCGCATGGCACACACGCTGTTCGACAAGGTGTGGGAGGCGCACGCGGTCCGGACGCTGCCGTCCGGCCAGACCCAGCTCCTGATCGGCCTGCATCTGATCCACGAGGTGACGACGCCGCAGGCCTTCCAGATGCTCAAGGAGCTGAAGCTCAAGGTGCGCATGCCCGAGCGCACCTTCGGCACGCTCGACCACATCATCCCGACGACGGATCAGGCTCGCCCCTACGCCGATCCCCTGGCCGAGGAGATGGCCGTCCACATGTACCGCAACATGAAGGAGTTCGGCCTGCCGCTCTTCGACATGGCGAGCGGCCGCCAGGGCATCGTCCACGTGATCGGGCCGGAGCTGGGCCTGAGCCAGCCCGGAATGACGATCGCCTGCGGCGACAGCCACACCTCCACCCACGGCGCGGTCGGCGCGATCGCCTTCGGCATCGGCACCACGCAGGTCCGCGATGTTCTCGCGACGCAGTGTCTGGCCATGGCCAAGCCCAAGCTGCGCCAGGTGCGGGTGGACGGCACGCTGGCCAAGGGCGTCTACGCCAAGGACGTGATCCTGACGATCATCAACCAGCTCGGCGTGAAGGGCGGCGTGGGCTACGCTTACGAGTACGCCGGCCCCGCCATCGACCGGATGACCATGGAGGAGCGCCTCACCCTCTGCAACATGTCGATCGAGGGCGGCGCGCGCTGCGGCTACGTCAATCCCGACGCGACGACTGTTGAATATCTCCGCGGCCGGCCCTACGCGCCGAAGGCGGACGCTTTCGACCGCGCGGCGACCTGGTGGAAGTCGATGGCGAGTGAGGCCGGCGCCAAGTACGACGACGTCGCGCGGGTCGACGGCACGGCCATCGAGCCGGTGGTGACGTGGGGCATCAACCCCGGCATGTCGGTAGGCGTGAGCCAGCGGATCCCCTCACCCGATGCCCAGCCCGAGCCCGAGCGCCCGACCTTCCGCGAGGCGCTCGCCCACATGGGCTTCGCAGCGGGCCAGCCGATCAAGGGCGCGAAGATCGACGTGGCCTTCGTCGGCTCGTGCACCAACGGGCGGCTCTCGGACCTCCGCATCGCCGCCGAGGTGGCCAAGAAGGGCAAGGTCGCCAGGCACGTGCGCGCGCTCATCGTCCCCGGCTCGCAGCAGGTGGAGAAGGCGGCCGAGGCCGAGGGCCTGCACGAGATCTTCCAGGCCGCGGGCTTTCAGTGGCGCAAGGCCGGCTGCTCGATGTGCCTGGGCATGAACCCCGACCAGCTCGTCGGCCGCGAGATGAGCGCCTCCTCGAGCAACCGCAACTTCATCGGCCGCCAGGGCAGCCCCACCGGCCGCACGTTGTTGATGTCCCCAGCCATGGTCGCCGCCGCCGCCATCACCGGCGCCGTCGCCGACGTGAGGGAGATCCTCCGATGAGCCCTACGGATTACAAACGGCGCCAGGTGTCAGGACACGGCATCCCCGTGCCCGGCAACGACATCGACACCGACCGCATCATCCCGGCGCGCTTCCTCAAGGAAGTGACCTTCGAGACCATGGGCGAGCACGCCTTCGAAGACGCCCGCAAGCAGAACCCCGAGCACCCCTTCAACCAGAAGGCCTACCAGGGCGCGTCCGTGCTGGTCGTCGGCCAGAACTTCGGCTGCGGCTCCTCCCGCGAGCACGCCCCCCAGGCCCTCATGC
>JBOHPM010000738.1:0-1839 GCA_050731715.1 Candidatus Rokuibacteriota bacterium | reverse complement strand
CTGGCCCTGGCCGAGCTGGCCCGGCGGCGGGGCGATGCTGGCGGCGCCGCGCAGCATCTTGGAGATCGCCTACGGTCTCTTCTGCGCGCTGGCCGTCCCCCGCTACGTCGAGCGGACCGAGCGGATCGCGGCGGAATTCGACGTGGCGCTGGCGAAGACGCCCGCGGAGCCGCGCGCGGGCGAGCACGCTCCCGAGCGCAAGCGCGTCTGAGCCGCGTGCTACCATCTGACCCCATGGCCCACAAAGGTATGACCTTCGGCATCTTCCTCGCGCCGTTCCACCGACTCGGCGAGAACCCCACCCTGGCGCTGAGCCGGGACATGGAGCTGATCGAGTGGCTCGATTACCTCGGCTATGACGAAGTCTGGGTGGGCGAGCACCACTCGGCCGGCTGGGAGCTGATCGCCTCGCCCGAGGTCTTCATTGCCGCCGCCGCCGAGCGCACGCGCCACATCATGCTGGGCTCGGGGGTGACGAGCCTGCCCTACCACCACCCCCTGATGGTCGCCCAACGCTTCGTGCTGCTCGATCACATGACCCGCGGCCGCACCATGCTCGGCTGCGGGCCCGGGGCGCTCGTCTCCGACGCCTACATGATGGGGATCGAGCCCGTCACCCAGCGCCCGCGCATGGAGGAGTCGCTCGACGCGATCATGCAGCTCCTCCGCTGTGAGGAGCCGGTCACCATGAAGACCGACTGGTTTGAGCTCCGCGAGGCGCGCCTGCACCTGGCGCCTTACACCGAGCCGCACTTCCCGATCGCCGTGGCCAGCACGATCACCCCGGCCGGGGTGACGGCGGCGGGCAAGCACGGCCTGGGGGTGCTCTCGCTCGGCGCCGGCCTGCCCGAGGGGCCGGGGATGCTGGCCAGCCAGTGGAAGATCGCCGAAGAAACCGCCGCCAAGCACGGCAAGCGCATGGACCGCAAGCAGTGGCGTCTGGTGGTCAATGTCCACGTCGCCGACGACGACGAGGAGGCCCTGCGCCAAGTCTCCCGGTCCGAGCGCCACGAGACCCTCACCTACTTCGAGGAGACCCTCGGCCGTCCGCCCGGCCGCGCCGACGATCCGCTGCGCGACGGCGTGCGGATGGGCACCACGCTGGTCGGTACGCCGGAAACGGTCATCCGGGGGATCGAGCGCCTCCACGAGTACAGCCAGGGGGGCTTCGGCGGGATCCTCTTCCGGGCCCACGAGTGGGCCAACCGGGAACAGACCCTGAAGAGCTACGAGCTGTTCGCTCGCAATGTCATGCCCCGCTTCCAGGGCTCGGCGGCGATGCCCGCGGCGTCCAACGCCTGGGCGCGCGGGAACCGCAGGACCATCTTCAGCCCCAACGTGGAGGCGGTGCGCCGGGCCTATCTGGATGCGGGCCGGCCCATTCCAGCCGAGTACCGGCAGCGCACCTCCGGCGCCCGAGACGAGGACTCACCGCCCACGACGCCGTGACGTCTCAGCGGCTGTCTTCCTGTCGTAACGAGCTGATTTAGCGCTTCATTCTGACTGTCCGCCTCGGCGGCGATTTTCCGCTTGACTGTGCCATGCAACTATTGTTTCATCACTGCAACATGACGGCCCACCTACTCTTGCTCCTGGTTGCCGTGCCGCCCACGCCGTCGAGCCTCCGCGTGCGGGTATGGCGTCGACTGCGGACGCTCGGCGCGGTGCCGCTCAAGCGCTCCGCCTATCTCCTGCCCGACACCCCGGACCGCTACGAGGACTTCCAGTGGCTGGCCCAAGAGATCCAGCGCGAGGGCGGGGAGGCCACGCTCGTCCGGGTGCAACAGATCGAGAACCTGAGTCCGGGCGATGTGCTCCGGCTGTTCCACGAGCCGCGCG
>JBOHPM010000737.1:0-1846 GCA_050731715.1 Candidatus Rokuibacteriota bacterium | reverse complement strand
GTTGCCGAAGTCCAGGCTGGCGGTCGGCTCGTCCATGACGAGGACGCGGGGCTCCTGGGCCAGCGCGCGGGCGATGAGGGCGAGCTGGCGCTCGCCTCCACTCACCTGCGTGTAGGGACGGTCGGCGAGGTGCACGATCCCCAGCAGGGACAACACGGCGGTCGCGGCCTCACGATCGCGCGCCGCGGGAGTGGAGAACGCCCCGACGTGCGCGGTGCGGCCCATCAGGACCATCTCGCGCACCGTGAACGGGAACAACCCGAGCTGGGCCTGGGGCACGTACCCGAACACCAGGGCCCGCTGACGCCACGACCAGGTGCGCACGGCCTCGCCGTCCACGGCCACGGTGCCGCGGATGGCCGGCAGCAGCCCGAGGACGGTTCGGAACAGCGTGGTCTTGCCGCTTCCGTTCGGCCCCAGCAGGCAGAGCACCTCGCCGCCCGCCAGCGTGAAGCTGACGTCCTCGCCGACGGCCCGACGGCCGTAGCCGAACGCCAGCTCCGTCACGCGAAGCTCCACGCTCATTGCCAGCCCCGTCGCGACGTCGCCAGGACCCAGAGGAACCACGGCGTGCCGACGACGGCGGTGAGGATGCCGAGCGGGATCTCGATCCGCGCCAGGGTGCGCGCGAGGGTGTCCACGCCAAGCAGATAGCCGGCGCCCAGGAGCAGCGAGGCCGGGAGCAGGCGTCCGAAGTCGGGGCCGACAAGGAAGCGGGCCAGGTGCGGCACCAGGAGCCCGATCCAGCCGATCACGCCGCTGATCGAGACGGCGGCGGCGGTCATGAGGGTGGCCGCGGTCACCACGACGAGACGAACCCGTCTGGCGTCGACGCCGAGGGCCTGGGCTTCGTCGTCGCCGAGCGTCATCACGTTCAGGCGCCAGCGCAGCAGGATCAGGGGGACGAGACCGAGCACGACAGCCGGGAGCACGGCGCCGACATCGGGCGCGCCCACACCGGACAGGCTGCCCAGGAGCCAGAACGTGATGGCGGGGAGCTGGTTGTACGGATCGGCCAGGTACTTGAGCAATCCGACCCCCGACCCCAGGAGCGTCCCGATGACGATGCCGGCGAGAACGAGCGCCAGCACCGGGTCCTGACGGCGGAGGCTGATGCCGATCCCGTACACGATCGCCACCGCCATCAGGCCGGTCGCGAAAGCCAGCACCTGGATGCCCACGACGCCCAGGGACAGATAGATCCCGAGCGCGGCACCGAGGGCGGCGCCGGACGATACGCCCAGGATGTCGGGCGAGACCAGCGGATTTCTGAACAAGGCCTGATAGGCGGCGCCGGCAGCCGCCAGCGTGGCGCCGACCGCCATCGCGCCGAGGATCCTCGGCCCCCGCACGCGCAGCACCACCGCCTCGGCCGGCGCCGGCACGCCCGACGGCTGCCCCGTGGCCAGCGACCAGAGCACGCGCAGGAGCTCATCGAGCGTCACGGGAAAGCGCCCCACGGCGAAGGCCACCAGCCCCAGCGCCAGCAGCGCCGCGGCGGCGACGGCGAACCCCAGGGCGGGGCTCCGGAGTCCGGGGCGGACGCTCGGTCCCGCCGCGCTCACCGGCGCGGCGGACTCACGCCGAGCAGAGCGTCGAGCTGCTGGTCACTCGGTGCGCGGTGATAGAAGAGCGCGTAGAAAGCGCGCGCCTCCTCCCGGGGGTCTTCGGGAAACAGACCCGGGTACAGCGCGTGCCCCAGCCACTTGAGCCCGATCAGGCGGTTGACCGACGGGGGAAAGTCGAGCCAGGGAAACGGCAGGACGGGAGCCAGATACACCCGCCCTTCACGCACGGCGCGCACGCCCCGCCACACGGGCTCGCGGCGCACGGCGGCGGCAAATTC
>JBOHPM010000736.1:0-1848 GCA_050731715.1 Candidatus Rokuibacteriota bacterium | reverse complement strand
TGGAACAACGGCTTTCGCTCCTGCGCCGACTGGCTGAGCTGGCGGGTGGGGCTTGATCTGGGGGCGGCGCGTGAGCGAGTCCGGACGGCCCGCGCCCTGGGCACGCTGCCCCTGCTGGCCCAGGCCCTGGCCCGCGGAGAGCTCTCGTACGCCAAGGTGCGGGCGCTGACCCGTGTAGCCACCCCCGAGACCGAAGAGCGGCTGCTGGCCGTGGGACGCGCCGGCACGGCCGGGCACGTCGAGCGGATCGTGCGCGGCTGGCGCCGGGTGGACCGCAAGGCCGAAGCTCAGGAGGCCGCCCGGCGGCACAAGAGCCGGGGGCTGCACGTGTATCAAGACGAAGACGGCATGGTGGTGGTCCGGGGGCGGCTGACCCCGGAAGCGGGGGCGCTGCTCGTGCAGGCCTTGGAGGCGGGTCGGGAGGCGCTCTATCAGCGGGCGCGCGTCGCTGACCCCGCCAGCGCTCCGGTCGACGTTTCTGCGGAAATGTCGACCATGGCCCAGCGGCAGGCAGACGCCCTGGGCCTGCTCGCCGAGACGGCCCTGCACCACGAGCTCGACCCCGGCGCTCCGGGGGAGCGCCACCAGGTGGTGGTCCACGTCGATGCCGCGGTGCTGGCGGATCCGGATCAGCCCGGCCAGTCGGTCATCGAGGATGGCGCGCGCGCGTTTCCGCGGAAACGTCCCGGCGCCTGGCCTGCGACGCCAGACGGGTGGTGATGCGGCACGACGCCGCGGGGCAGGTGGTGGAGATCGGGGCCCGGACCCGGACGATCCCACCGGCTCTGAGGCGGGCGTTGCACCACCGCGACCGCGGCTGCCGCTTCCCGGGCTGCGGGGTCCGCTTCGGCCAGGGCCATCACCTCCGCCACTGGGCCCAGGGGGGGCCCACCACCCTCTCGAACCTCGCCCTGCTCTGTCGCCGGCACCACCGCGCCGTCCATGAGGAGGGCTACCAGGTCGAGCGACAGCCCGACGGCACGCTGCAGTTCCGCTGGCCGGACGGCCGGCCGTTCCCCGACGTGCCGTTCCCGTCGCAGGTGCCCGAAGACGCCGTTGGAGTTATCCGAGCCAAGCACGAGGCCGACGGGCTTGTCATCCACCCGGATGCGGCGACCCCAGGGTGGCTGAGCGAGCCTCTGGACTTGGGCTATGCGATCGACGTCTTGCACCCGCTTGCCGTCGGGTCGTCGCCGATGCATCAGTAGGCGCGGAGCTGATCAAGGCCGAGACCTTCATGTCGATGCCCAAGCAGTTCCGGGCCAAGCGCCGCACCGCGTGGTCGGATCCGAATCGCCAGGGCGCCGAGGTCGACAGCTTCCTCGAAGGCCCGCCTTCGATCGGGCCGGCAACCTCTACTTCGTGGACATTCCCTTCGGCCGCGTGTTCCGGATTTCGACCCGAGGCGAGTGGGAGCTGGTGAGCGAGTACGATGGCTGGCCGAACGGGCTGAAGCTCCACAAGGACGGCCGCTTCTTCATCGCCGATTACAAGCGGGGCCTGATCGTGCTCGATCCGCGCACGGGCAAGGTCGAGCCGCTACTGGAGACGGCCTACAGCGAGGGCTTCAAGGGACTAGCGGCCGGGTCTTCCGGCTCCGGGCCAACGGCGCGCTCGACAAGTTGGCCGCCAACGTGCCGAGCCCGAACGGCATCACGCTGAACACGAAGGACAGCCAGGTCTACGTGGCCGTGACGCGAGCCCAGCAGATCTGGCGGCTGCCGCTCATGGCCGACGGGCAGCCGTCCAAGACGGGCACCGCCTGCTGACCAACGTGGCGTTCGGCGGCCCTGACCGCCAGACGCTGTACATCACCGACTCGATGAATGGTGAGATCGTGACCGCCCG
>JBOHPM010000735.1:0-1852 GCA_050731715.1 Candidatus Rokuibacteriota bacterium | reverse complement strand
CACACGGACCTCGACCCCGGCGCTGACCCGCTCCATGTTCACCGCCCTCGACGATTTGCGGCTGGCCCACCTCCACGTGGTCCACGCAGGCGAACGCTCGTTCCCACTGCACGAGAGGGTCCGCGCCGCGTCCGTCAGGGATCTCCGGACGGAGCTTCAGTCGCTGCGCTCGCTGTAGCCAGTCGGTCACGTGAGATCCCTCAACGACGTCTCGGCCTGCCTGAGCCAGAAGCGCACGTCCATCTCGTGCTACATCGTCGTCGCGGTCGTGAGGTGCGACGGCTAGGACCTTCCCGGCGTTGCTCACGGGCGCTGGCTCCACGGCGGCGTCGGGAATCTTGCCTTCCCGGGCGCCAGCTCCTCGGGCCAGACGATGACCTTCTTGCCGTCCTGCCACTGGAACGTCACCATCTTGTGCGCGATCTGAAAACCGTCCCGGTCCACCTTGAACGCCCCGAAGACGGTGTTGAAGTCCAGCTTCAAGATGGCGTCCCTGATCCTGTCCCCGTCCAGGGAGCCGGCCCGCTTCACGGCTTCCGTCAGCACCTGGCAACCCGCGTAGCCGGCGGGGGTTCGAAACGAGAGCTCGGCCCCGGGATACTCCCGGCGGTGCGCCTCGACAAACTCACGGGCGCCAGGATACTGACGCGCGATGGGGATCAGGCCGCCGGCGCGGAGCGCGGCCAGCTCGGCCTCCCATTGCGAGGGTCCGTAAACGAACTCCGCGCTCCGCCCCAGGGTTTCGGAGAACTGCGGCAGATCGCCGCCCACCGACACCGCGAACATCCTCGGGTTCACGTCGAGCTGTCTCAGCTGGCGGGTGATGGCCAGGGCGTCCTCGAAGTACGTTCCGGCCGCCAGGAGATCGGGATTCCCCGCCCTGACCTTCGTGAGGACAGCCGTGAAGTCGGTCGTGCCCTGGGGATAGGCCTCGACGAGAACGACCGACAGGCCGCGCTTTTTCGCCAGCTCGACTCCCCCCAGGGCGACGGCCCTGGGGAAGATCGTGCCCTCGTGGATGAAGGCGACCGTCTTCAGCCCTTTCTTCACCGCCAGGTCGACGATCCCTTCCAGAAACCCCTCCGAGCCGGGGAGCATCCCGAAGACGAACTTCCGCCCCTTCTTGTAGATCGAGGTCGTCGCGGCGACGGGCGCCACCAGCGGCATCCGGTGCTTTTCCGCGACATCGGCCACGGCCTCGGTGATGAGGGAGGAGTAGGGACCGATGACCGCCTCCACCTTGTCCTGCGTGATGAACTTCTGGTAGAGGCGGACGGCCGTGGAGGGGTCGGACCGATCGTCCTCCACGACCAGCTCGAGCTTGCGTCCCAGGAGACCGCCCTTGCCGTTCGTGTGCTTGACGCAGAGCTGGTAGCCGCGTAGCTGGTCCTGAGCGAGCGCCGCATACGTCCCGGTCGTGGACAGCGAGGCGCCGATTCGGATCGGCTTCTGCGCTTCCACGCTCGATGCCGAGGCGAGCCATAGGCTGAACCCCAGCGCGATTGCGATGACGGCGATGCCGGGCCGGGCGATCTCGGTCACTGGCGCTGATTCCACGGCGGCGTCGGGAAGCGCGGCTTGCCCGGCGCCAGCTCCTCCGGCCACACGATCACCTTCTTGCCGTCCTGCCACTGGAAGAGCACCAGCTTGTGCGCGATCTGAATGCCATCCTTGTCAACCTTGAAGGCGCCAAAGACGGTGCTCAGGTCCATCGTGAGAATGGCGCTCCTGACCTTCTCGCTGTCGAGGGAGCCGGCCCGACGGATCGCTTCCACGAGCACCTGGCAGCTGCCGTACCCGGCGGCGGAGTGATAAGAGAGCTCGGCGCCGGGAAACTCTTTCCGGTGGGCCT
>JBOHPM010000734.1:0-1856 GCA_050731715.1 Candidatus Rokuibacteriota bacterium | reverse complement strand
AAATCTGAAAGCCTGAGTGGCTGTCGCTCCGCCCGGCGCCGTCACCCGGCGCCCGGCGGGGCCAGCCTGCCTTCGGACCGACGAGGTGACCCATGTACGAGGTCTACGCCCTCAAATACGCCGAGCGGGACACGCCGGCCTGCCAGTTCTTCTACCGTGAGGCCTCGCACGCGACGGTCACGCTCGACTACTTCGTGTGGCTGATCCTGGGCGGCCCCCGGCCGATCCTCGTGGACACCGGCTTTCTGGAGGACGACGCCCGGGCGCGGGGAATCCGGAACTACGTCAGCCCGGCCGCGATGGTGGAGCGGGCCGGGGTCAAGCCCGCCGACGTGCCCATCGCGCTCATCACTCACCTGCACTACGACCACTGGGCCGGCCACAGCCTGTTCCCCAACGCGGAGTTCTGGATCCAGCAGGACGAAGTCGCGTTCTGGACGGGGCCCTTCGGCAGCACGACCGCGTTCCGGCAATCCGCCAACGTCGACGCGCTGGCCCGGCTGGTCACGCTGAACTACGCCCAGCGCATCCGCATCGTCCACGGCGACCGCCAGGTGGTGCCCGGCATCACCCTGCACCGGGTCGGCGGACACACGGCCGGGCTGCAGATCGTCACCGTGGAGACCGCGCGGGGCCCCGTCGTCCTCACGTCCGACGCCTCGCACTTCTACCGCAACGTGGAGACGGGCCAGCCCGTGCAGATCATCACGAGCCTGCCCGAGATGCTCGCCGCCTTCGACACCATCAACGCCCTGGCCGGGCCACAGCGGCTGATCGTTGCCGGCCACGATCCCCAGGTGGCGGACCGCTTCAAGCCCGTCGAGCCCGGCATCATCAAGATCGCCTGAGCCGGCGGGAGGACGCGCTCCGAGCGCGGGTGGTATACAGTGTGGCGGGAGGCAGAGCGATGACGGGATCCCGCGTGACGGTGGGGCTGCTGCATCCGGGCGAGATGGGCACGACGGTCGGCGCCACGGTCGTGGCCGGTGGCGCTCGCGTGGTGTGGGCCTCCGAGGGACGAAGCCCCGCCACCCAGGCCCGCGCCCGGGAGAGCGGGCTCGAGGACGTGGGCACGCTGGCCGCGCTGGTGCGGACCAGCCAGGTCATCCTCTCGGTCGTTCCTCCTCACGGCGCCCTCGACCTCGCTCGCTCCGTGGCCACGCTGGGGTTCCGCGGCCGCTACGTCGACGCCAACGCCGTCGCGCCCGAGACGACGCGCCAGATCGGGCGCGTCATCGAGGCGGCCGGGGGCCGCTTCGTGGACGGCGGGATCATCGGTCCCCCCGCCCGGCGCCGCGGCACGACGAGACTCTACCTCTCGGGCCCGGACGCCTCGGAGATCGCCTCCCTGTTCGCCGCTGGCCCGCTGGACGCGATTGCCCTCGACGGACCGGCTGGCGCAGCCTCGGCGGTGAAGGTGGCGTACGCGGGATGGAACAAGGGCAGCCAGGCGCTGCTGGCCGCCATCCGCGCCTTCGCGATCGCGGAAGGGGTGGACGCGGCGCTGCTGGCCGAGTGGAAGATCTCCAAGCCCGACGTTCCCGCGCTCTCCGAACGGGCCTTCACCGACAACCTCCGCAAGGCCTGGCGCTTCGTCGGCGAGATGGACGAGATCGCGGCGTCGCTGGCCCGCGCGGGCCTGCCGTCGGGCTTCCACGAGGCGGCGCACGAGATCTATCAGCGGCTCGCCGACTACAAGGACGCCAGCGCGCCGCCCCCGACCGAGGAAGCGGCCGCCAGGCTGCTCAGGCCGTCGCCTCGGCCTGCCAGAGGCTCGCATAGCGGGTGACGAAGCCGGCGGCGTTGACCTGTAGCTCGGCGGTGAACCGCCCCCCCGCGCTCTCGTACCGATACGT
>JBOHPM010000733.1:0-1858 GCA_050731715.1 Candidatus Rokuibacteriota bacterium | reverse complement strand
GGTCACGCCGCGGCCTTCGCGCATTTCGGGGGCCGGACTGAGACCATCCTGTACGACAACCCGCGGACGATCGTGACACGCAAGGACGAGGCCGCCGGGCACGTGGTCTGGAACGCCACCTTCAAGGACCGCATGGACTTCTACGGGGTCGGCATCCGTCTGTGCCGCTACTACCGCGCCCAGACCAAGGGCAAGGTCGAGAGCGGCGTCAAGTACGTCAAGCGCAACGCCCTCGCCGGCCGCCGCTTCCGCGACCTCGATGAGCTCAACGCGTATCTGCTCGACTGGTGCGTGAGCGTGGCCGACCAGAGGCTGCACGGCACCACGCACGAGAGGCCCTGCGGGCGCTTCGCCCGGGCCGAGACCCTGATCCCCGTCGACCTCCGGCCGCCGGCGCCCCGCGAGCGGCTGGTCATTCGCCGGGTCCCCACGGACTGCTACGTCGCCGTGGAGACCAACCGCTATCCCGTCCCCTTCACCTGGGCGGGCCGCGATATCGAAGTCCAGATCCTCCCCGGTGAGCTTGTTCTGCGCAGTGCCGGCGACGACGCCGTCCGACACGAACGCATCGAGGGGAGCCACCAGGTGGCTCGCTGGCGCGGCGCACCACGCCGGATGATCAAGGGCCAGGCCTTGGCCCCGGGCAGCCCGCCGCGTCTCGACCCGGTCCACCCCGCCGCCCTGGGGGAGGTCGAGATCCGGCCGCTGTCGTTCTACGAGGAGGTGACGGCATGAGCGGCCTCACCGCCCAGCTCGAGAGGATCCAGGAGCAGTTGCAGCGCCTGCGTCTCATCCGTCTCGCCGAGGAGCTGCCCGGCCTCCTGCAGGACGCCAGCAAGAAGGACCTCGCCTACAGCGACTTCCTCGAGGAGGTCCTCAGCCGCGAGATCGCCGCCAAGCACGAACGCCTCACCACCATGAAGACCGCCATGGCCCGCTTCCCGTTCCAGAAGACCCTCGACAGCTTCGACTTCAAGTTCCAACCCTCGATCGACCCGAAGGTGATCAGGGAGCTGGCCACCTGCCGGTTCATTGCCGACACCGACAACGTCCTGCTGCTCGGTCCTCCCGGAGTCGGCAAGACCCACCTCGCCGTCGGGTTGGGGCTCAAGGCCTGCGCCCTCGGCTACCGCACCGCCTTCACCACCGCCGCGGGGCTCATCGCCACCTTGACCCGGGCCCACAACGAAGGCCGGCTCGAGGACAAGCTCAAGCTGCTCGTCCAGCCCAAGCTCCTCGTCATCGACGAGATCGGCTATCTGCCCATCGACCGGTTGGCGGCGAACCTGTTCTTCCAGCTGGTCTCCCGTCGTTACGAGAAGGGCGCCATCCTGATCACCTCCAACCAGTCGCTCACCGTCTGGGGCGAGGTGTTCGGCGACCGGGTCATCGCCACCGCCATCCTCGACCGGCTGCTGCATCACTCGACCATCGTCAACATCAAGGGCGACAGCTACCGCCTGAAGGAGAAGCGCAAGGCCGGCCTTCTCACCCGCAGCGAGCCGTTCACCGACCCGGCCGCCCAGGTCCCGGACCCCAGGAATGCCCCCATGCTGGAGCCCGTCTCGGAGGCCGATCGTTGAACCTGAGCCATCCGGCGACGTCCTGTTCGACTCCCAGGCCTGTGGATCCCGCCGGAGCCGTGGAAAACGCCAGAAGCGCGTTTCCCACCGCTCCTTGGACGGCGCACACAACGCGCCGCCCACAGGCTCCACAGGCCCTGCCACTCACTCTCTCTCAGAGCACAACTGCGAAGGAGGGCAAACAACCCGAACCGAACACCGGAACCGCTCTTTCATCCACGGAGGGGGGGATTATTAACTTCCGGATCGGGGGGAAATTAGGCGTCCTGTTGACA
>JBOHPM010000732.1:0-1861 GCA_050731715.1 Candidatus Rokuibacteriota bacterium | reverse complement strand
GGCTCGGGCGAGAACGCTGGTCATGCGGCGGCTCGCCCTCATCGAGATTAGCCGGCGACCGCGGCCACCTGGCGCGACACCAGACGGGCGTAGAGGCCGCCTGACGACAGCAGCCCCTCGTGCCGGCCCGTCTCCGCGATGTGCCCCTCGTGCAGCACCGCGATCAGGTCCGCGTCGCGGACCGTCGAGAGGCGATGCGCGATCACCAGCGTCGTGCGGCCGCGGGCCAGCGCATCCAGCGCCTGGTGGACCACCGCTTCGTTGACCGCGTCCAGGTGTGAGGTGGCCTCGTCGAGGATGAGGACCGGCGCGTCCTTGAGGAAGGCGCGCGCGATGGCCACCCGCTGGCGCTGGCCGCCCGAGAGCTGCATGCCGCGCTCACCCACCACCGTGTCGGCGCCCGCGGGGAGCGATTCCACCAGGTCACCCAGCGACGCCCGCTCGAGCGCGTCGCGCAGCTCGCGCTCGGTCGCCGCCGGACGGGCGAGCAGGACGTTGGCCCGCAGGGTGTCGTTGAAGAGGTAGGTATCCTGGGCGACCAGCGCGACCTGGTACCGCAGGTCGTCCAGCCGCCAGGCGCGCAGGCCGTGGCCGGCCAGCCGGACCTCGCCCGCATCGGGATCCCAAAACCGCAGGCAGAGGTGGGCGATGGTGGTCTTGCCCGCGCCCGATGGGCCGACGAGCGCGACCCGGGTCCCGGCCGGGACGTCGAGCGACACGCCGGCCAGCGCCGGGCGCCGGCGGCCGGGGTAGGTGAAGGTGACGTCGCGCAGCGTGAGCATGGCCTCGGTGGCCCGGGGGCCCGGCACGCCAGGGCCGTCCACCACCGGCACCGGCTCGGAGTGGATCGTGTGCACGCGGCGCGTGGCGCCCAGTGTGTCGGCGAGCTGCCGGCCGACCTGGGCCACCTCCCACAGCGGGATGAAGGCCGAGAGCGCGAGCAGGGTGAGGAGCGGCAGCATGGGCGCGTCGAGCCGGCTCCCGGCCACCAGGGCGGCGCCCGCGGCGATGACGGCGAGGCCGCCGAAGCCGGTGACCGTCTCGTGCAGCGCGTGCTCGCGCGAGAGATCCGCGAGGAACGGCATCCGGGCATCCAGGTAGGTCCGGGCCCGCGCCGTCAGCTCCTCGCCCCGCGCCCGCTCGCGTTGGAAGGCCACGATCTCCGCGATGCCCTGGATGGAATCCACGGTGTGTGCGCTGAGCTCGCCCGAGACCTCTCGGGCCCGCGAGCCCAGCCGGTCGATGTGGGCCCGGCGGATCAGGGGGCTGAGCGCGGCGTAGACGAGGAAGGGCAGCAGAGCCACGGCCAGCGGCCAGCCGAAGGCGGCCAGCGTGGCCAGCACCGCCAGGGGCACGATGATCGCGACGAGCACCGGGGTCACCGTGTGGGCGAAGAAGTACTCGATCAGCTCCACGTCGTGAGTGGCCACGGCCACCAGGTCGCCGCTCCGCCGTCGCGTGAGGTAGGCGGGCGCCAGCGCGTCGAGCTTGCGGAAGAGGGCCAGCCGCATGTCACTGAGCAGCCGGTAGGCCATGTCGTGGGCCAGCCACGACTCGAGCCAGTGGAGCAGGCCGGCCAGCGGGGCGGCCACCGCCAGCGCGATCACCAGCGCGCCGAAGGGTGCGCCGCGCGCCACCGCGCGCACGATGAGCGCGCTCAGCACGCCGACCGCGATGATCGCGGCGACCCGGGCCACGCCGAGGCCGAACGTGGCCCCCAGACGCCCGCGGTAGCCGCGGATCATCCGCACCAGGATCGGCAGCGCCTGCAACCAGCCCACCCGGGTCGCGCTCACCACGCTCTCATCGGCGCTGGCGGGCCCGGCGCCCTCAGTCTCGGCGTCCCCGCGCCCGGCCGACC
>JBOHPM010000731.1:0-1864 GCA_050731715.1 Candidatus Rokuibacteriota bacterium | reverse complement strand
TCGATCACCCTATCGCGTGACGTGGTGGAGGCCATCGACGCCCGCGCGGGGGGTGGGCAAAACCGGTCGAAGTTCATCGAAGCAGCGATACGGGCCTTTCTCCACCAGATCCGACGGGAAGAGCGGAATTCCCGGGATCTCGACATCCTGAATCGACGGGCGAAGCGGCTCAACCGGGAAGCCGCCGATGTCCTCGGCTACCAGGTGATCCCCTGAATCGGGGGGATCTGTACCGCGTCGCGCACCCGACGGCGCGCGACCCCAAGCGGTCACGGGTCTTCGTGGTGGTGAGTCGGCAGGCCCTACTCGGGTCGCGGTTTTCGACCGCCATCTGCGCCCCGATCTACACGTCGCGCGAGGGTCTCTCCACCCAAGTCCCGGTGGGCGTCGGCGAAGGACTCAAGCACGAGAGCAGCATCCACTGCGACGAGCTTGTCAGCCTCCCGAAGACGGCCCTGACGAACCTCGTGGCCGCCCTGTCGGCGCGGAAGCTTGTCGAGTTACAACAGGCACTGCGTGTGGCGCTCGACATCGACGATTGAAAGCAGGTCGGCGCGCAAAGGGCCACCAGCGCATCCGAAAGGGCCGATCGGCTTGGAATTCCCGTGGACCCGCAGCGTGCTCTGCGTCATACAGGCTGTGGCCATCGCGCGTCCTTGGCGTCGTGTGTAACGGCGTCTCGACACCGCTCTTTTCGCACACTTCGAGGACTCGATGGCTCTTACTGTTCATCCTTCACGCATAATCCGGGCTAGCGGGTCCCCGAGACGCCCAGGGATTCACCGTGCTGGAATCGGCCGGGGCACCGCTGCCCGACGAGCTGCGGGGACGCGCGGTGCGCGTCGTGAGCAAGGGGGGGCTACGGCCCGGCCAAGACGTCGCTCGACCTGCCCATCAGCCGCGAGATCATCGCCGCCATCGAGCGGGCCCATGGCGGCCAGCCCGCCGTGCTCATGCCGACGGCGGGGGGCAGCGTGCCGATCTGGGCCTTCACCGACATCCTGAACGTGCCCACGCTCCTGGTGCCGTACGCCAACGCGAACAACCGCCAGCACAGCCCGAACGAGCACCTGCGGCTGGACCACCTCTTCCAGGGGGTGCGCACGACCGCGAGGCTGCTGACCGACCTGGGTGGCCCGCCGCCCCCGGGGGGGGGGCTTGACGACCGAGGGGTCGATTCAGTATTTTTGAATCCGTGTTAAGCCGGAGTGAATCGAGGGACCCCCCCCGGCGCCCGCCGAAGACCCGCCTGGGACTGACCATCAACGGCGAGGCCTGCGAGGTCCTCGTCCCCGTGCACAAGACGCTCCTCGAGGTGCTCCGCGAGGACCTGGGGCTCACCGGGACCAAGCATGGCTGCGAGCTGGGCGAGTGCGGGACCTGCACGGTGCTGGTCGACGGGACGCCGGTCCTCTCGTGCCTGACGCTGCCCGTGGAGCTGGAGGGCCGGGCCATCGCCACGGTGGAGGGGATGGCTCGCGACGGCGTGCTCCATCCGCTCCAGCAGGCCTTCGCCGAGTTGGGGGCCGCCCAGTGCGGGTACTGCACGCCGGGGATCCTCCTCACGGCGCAGGCCCTGCTGGAGGAGGTGCCCAGCCCCACGCGGCATCAAATCAAGAACGCGCTGGCCGGCAACCTCTGCCGCTGCACGGGCTACACGAAGATCCTCGACGCCGTGGAGCTGGCGGCCCTCCGTACCGGGGCCCGGCGATGAGCGAGGCCAAACACGACTTCACGGTGATCGGCCGGCCGCTGCCCAAGGTCGATGCCTGGGCCAAGGTCACCGGCGACACCAAGTACGCGGACGACCTCGTCCTGCCGCGTATGGCGTATGCGAAGCTCCTGCGCAGCCCGCACCCGCACG
>JBOHPM010000730.1:0-1867 GCA_050731715.1 Candidatus Rokuibacteriota bacterium | reverse complement strand
TTCACCGTGTTCGACGGCTGGGCCCCCTTGGAGATCCACGCCTGGGCCCGGGCCCGGTCGATCTTCACCGTCGGCGGATCCGACAGCGGGTTGTAGTGTCCGATGATCTCGAGGAACCGCCCATCCCGTGGCGACCGCGAATCGGTCACGACCACGCGGTAGGTCGGTCGCTTCGTGGTCCCTGTCCGCCTCAGTCTGATGGAAACCGCCACCTCGTCACCCCCTCAGTGTGGGAAAGCCCGGGAGCTTCATGCGCGCCGCCTTGCCCGACAAGCCCTTGAACTGCCTCATCATCCGGCGTAGCTCCCCGAACTGCTTGAGTAGCCGGTTGACGTCCTGCACGGTCGTGCCGCTGCCGCGGGCGATGCGCTGGCGACGGCTCCCATTGATGATCTCGGGATGGCGGCGCTCGGCCGGCGTCATCGATCCGATGATGGCGTCGAAGCGGGCCAGGTCCGCCTGCTCGGCATCCACCCCCTGAGGCGCACCCCGCAGCTTCTTGCCGAAGGGCAGCATCGTCAGAATCTGATCCAGCGAGCCGAGCTGCTGGACCTGCTTGAGCTGCTGGCGAAAGTCCTCGAGGGTGAACGAGTCCTCGCGGAGCTTGCGCACCAGGGTCTCCGCGGTCTCCTGGTCCACCGCCTCCTGCGCCTTCTCCACCAGCGACAGCACGTCGCCCATCCCGAGGATCCGGGAGGCCACGCGGTCGGGATGGAACGGCTCCAGGGCCTCGGTTTTCTCGCCGACCCCGACGAAGGCGATCGGCCGGCCGATGACGTGCCGCACGCTGAGGGCGGCGCCGCCGCGGGAGTCGCCGTCCATCTTCGTCAGCACGACCGCGTCGATCCCCACCGCCTGGTTGAAGCGATCGGCCACGGTCACCGCGTCCTGTCCGGTCATCGCGTCCACCACCAGCAACACGTGGTGGGGCTTCACCGCCACCCGGATGGCCCGCAGCTCGTCCAGCATCGCCCCGTCGATGTGCAAGCGGCCGGCGGTGTCCAGGATGAGCGGGGTGAGCCCGCGCTCGGCCGCCTCCTCACGCGCCGCCTGACAGATCTGAAGCGGCGACTGCCCGGTCCCGCCGACGACGGGCAGCCCGAGTTGCTGACCGAGCGTGCGCAGCTGATCGATGGCCGCCGGCCGGTAGATATCAGCGGCGGCCAGCAGCGGGTGCTGGCCCTGCTTGGCGTAGAAGCGGGCCAGCTTGGCTGCCGTGGTGGTCTTGCCGGAGCCCTGCAGCCCCATCAGCATGACGATGGTGGGGGGATGAGGCGCGGCGGCCAGGCGGTGGCCGCTGCCGCCGAGGAGCTCGACGAGCTCGTCGTGCACGACCTTGATCACTTGCTGGGCCGGGGTGAGCGAGGTCAGGACGTCCTGGCCAACGGCGCGCACCTTCACCCGCTCGATGAAGCTGCGCACGACCTTGAAGTTGACGTCCGCCTCGAGGAGGGCCAGGCGAACCTCGCGCAGGGCCTCCTGGATGTTGTCCTCGGTCAGGCGGCCTCGCCCACCCAGGCCTTCCAGGATGCTTTGCAGTCGCGCGCTCAGCGAGTCGAACATGGGAACACTAGACTTTACGTAAGGACGGCAGGAATTTCAACTACACGGCGCTGGCCGCGCTCCGCATCGCCTTGATGGCCTGGGCGGGGTCGGGCGTTCCGAAGATGGCCGAGCCGGCGACCAGCACGCTGGCCCCGTGGCTGGCCAGGGGCCGGGCGTGCTCCACCGTCACGCCGCCATCCACCGACACCTCCACCGGGCGGTGGCCCAGGATCGTGCGGACGTCGCGGATCTTCGGATAGACGCCGGGGATGAACCGCTGGCCGCCGAACCCGGGATTCACCGACATGACAAGGACGAGGGC
>JBOHPM010000729.1:0-1873 GCA_050731715.1 Candidatus Rokuibacteriota bacterium | reverse complement strand
CCGATGACGCGGCCGCCCATGACGCGAATGGTGTCGCCGGTGACGTAGGCCGAGGCATCGGAGGCGAGGAACAGGCAGGCATCGGCGATGTCGTCCGGGCGGCCCAACCGGCGGAGCGGGACCTTCTTGAGCTCCTCGGGTGAGCCCGGTGCCGCCTCGCGAAACTCGGGGTACCACTCGGTATAGCGTCGCTCGGTATCGATGAACCCGGGCACCACCATGTTGGCGCGGATCCCGAACGGCCCCAGCTCGGCGGCCAGCGCCCGGATGAGGCCGAGCAGCCCGGTCTTGGCCGTGGTGACGGCCGTGGTGTTAGGGCGTCCGGTGAGGCTCGACATCCCGCCGAGGGCGATGATGCTGCCCCGCCCCCGCTCCTTCATCCCGGGCACGACGGCCCGGGCCAGGTAGAAGGCCGCGTGGAGGTTGACGGCGAGGACGTGGTGCCACTCCTCGAGCGACGTCTCGGTGATGGGCTTGTGGGGCCGGATGGCCGCGTTGCACACGAGGACGTCGATGGCCCCGAGCGCCGCGAAGCCTTGAGCGACCATCTTCTCCACGGCCGCCGCGTCGGCCACGTCGGCCAGCACGGTGACCACCCGTACCCCGTGCTTGCGGCACTCGGCGGCGACCGCCTCCAGCTCCTCGCGGTTCACCCGCGTGTTCAGCGCCAGATCCGCCCCCTCGGCGGCGAACGCCAGGGCCGTGGCGCGGCCGATGTTCCGGCTGGCGCCGGTGATGAGCGCGACCCGGCCGCGGAGCTGGTCCGGCACCGGCTCAGGACATCAGCGCGAACTTCTGGAACGTATGGCAGCCCGCCGGCACGTGGCCGCGGCTGCCCGCGAACGTCCAGGTGACCTCGCTCACATAGACGTCGTGCCTGCTGTCCACGGCGATGCCGTGAGGGGCCGCGAAGCTGCCGGCCGCCACCGGATCGGAACCTTCGCCAAAGCGCGCGATCACACGGCCGTCCCGGTCGTAGACGCTGACGCGGCCGGAGCGATTCGTACCCGCGGGTCCGTAGCGCCGCGAGGTCTGGCCAGGCTGCCACCACAGCTCGGAGACATACGCCCGGCCCTGGCCATCGAACACGAGATGGGTCGGGCGCCGGGTATCGGTCCACTCGCTGAGGTACTCGCCGTCCGGGCTGAAGATCTGGATGCGATCGTTCTCCCGGTCGCAGACGAACACGCGTCCGTCCGTCGCCACCGCGATGCCATGGGGCAGAAAGAACTCGCCGGGCCCCTGGCCGGCCACGCCCCACGAGCGCTTCAGCTCGCCGGTTGGCGAGAACCGGTGCACGCGGCAGTTCCCGTAGCCGTCCGAGATGTAGAGATCCCCCTTGGGTCCGATCGCCACGTTGGTCGGACGGTTGAAGGGGCCGCCGGGCTTGGTCGCCGTGGCCGTGCTCTTGCCGTCGTAGCCCGTGTCGGAGGGCGTGTTCATCGTCCCCAGGGTCATCAGGAGCTTGCCGCTGGGGGTGAACTGCCGCACCGTGTGGTTGCCGTCATCGGTGGCGTAGACGGTCCCGTCGGGGCCGATGGTGAGGCCGTGGGTCCGGAGGGTGAAATCACCCTCGCCCCAGGATCGAATGAAGTTTCCCTTAGTGTCGTAGACGATGATCGGGTGATCGCCGCGGCAGATCAGATAGACTCGGTTCTCACCGTCGACCGCCACCCCGGCCACGTCGCGGTGCTCCCAGCCGGTGGGAAGCTGCTCCCAGCCCTCGACGACCCCGTAGCTCATCGTGCTCGCCTGCGCCATCGTTGGCCTCCGTCGCCCGCCGTGTGGTTCGAGACCGTCGGCGGTGTGGGATCAGACTATGGGAGAGACGCGCGATCGAGTCAAGGGACGGCTCCCGGCTCAGCGCACCCGG
>JBOHPM010000728.1:0-1878 GCA_050731715.1 Candidatus Rokuibacteriota bacterium | reverse complement strand
CGGTGATCACCACGACGGGACGGTCGGGGCCGAGCTCGAGATCGGCGGGGACGACGGAACGGTCGGGATCCTCCCAGCTCTGCGCCAGCAGCAGCGGATGGCGGGCGCCCCTGATGGCGATGCGACGTTCGGGGCCGACCAGCGGTGCGGTGGCCTCCATCCGCTCGGCCAGGCGGGCGCGCGCAAAGACGAGGTCAAGCCTGGCCACGGTGTCGATCAGGCGCTCGAGATCGTCCAGTCGGTCGCGCACCGCGTCGGTCAGCTCGGCCAGGATGCGGGCCGTCTCCGCCTCCTCCTCCCGGACCGCCTGGACCAGGTCGTTGTTGGCCTCCACGAGGTCGCCCGGCTCCATGAAGACGGTCTGCCCGCTCTGGGAGCGGTCGTGGACGATGCCGCGGAGGCGCCCTCGCGCCTCGGCCCGGACCGGCACGACGTAGCGGCCGTGACGCACCGTGACAAACCGGTCGGCGTAGAGGCGGTCGGCCTCGGGGCCGGCCAGCATCCGCTCCAGCTCTCCGAGCAGCCGCTGACGCCGCTCGCGAATCTCTCGACGCAGGTGTCGCAGGCGCGGGCTCGCGTCATCCTTGACGGCGCCGTCGTCGTCGAGCGCCCGCTGCAGCAGGCTGTGGAGATCACCGGTGGGGGGCAGCGAGGTGGCCAGGGCGGCGAGCTCGGCGGCGACGGTCTGGCTGAGCCGCCCCCACGCCACGAGCCGGGGCCCAGCCTCCAGGGCGGTGCGCAGGCTGAGCAGCTCGACGCCGTCCAACACGCTGCCCGGGATCCGGCACCGCGCGAGGATCTGGCGCACATCGGGGACGGTGTCGAGGGGCGGTGCGGCAATCTCGGACAGGGCGCGGCGGGCCTGGGTGGTCGACTCGAGCTCGGCACGAACGGTGGGGAGGTCCAGCAGCGGGGCCAGCGCGCCGGCCCGCTCTCGACCCATCGGCGTCTGCGCCTCCCGGGCCAACAAGGTGCGAACGGCCTCCCACTCGATGCCCCGGCTCCAGAAGCTGCCGGGTCTAATCGTTCAGCCGCTCGCGGCGCTTGGCCTTCTTGCGTGCGGCGAGGGCCTTGCGCTTCCTCCGCACGCTGGGCTTCTCGTAGTGCTGCCGCTTCTTGAATTCCGACAAGAGCCCGGCCTTCTCGCACTGCTTCTTGAAGCGCTTCAGCGCGCTCTCGAAGGACTCGTCGGGCTCGACGATGACCTTGGTCACTCGACTCCCCCCCTCCGCGATCGCGGCGCCCGCCACCTGGGTAAACGAAAACTATATACCATCGGTCGACCCCCCGCGCTACCTGAACAAGTGAGGGGCCCGTTTTTCAGCGACGCGCCGGACCCTGGATGAGGGCGAGCACCCGCTCGGCGGCGGTGGCCACCGCCTCGGCCGCCGCAGGCAGCTCATCGGGCTCGAAGGGCGCCAGCACGTGGTCGGGGACGTCCGTCTTGTGGTCGGGGCGGCCCACGCCTACCTTGACCCGGCGGACGTCCTCCGTGCCCAGCGCCTCGAGCACGGAGCGGACGCCGTTGTGTCCGCCGTGACGACCCTTGAGGCGGACGCGGACGGTCCCCAGCGGCAGATCGATATCGTCATAGACGAGGATGAGATCGTACGCGTCGAAGCCGTGACGGCGCAGGGCCGCCGCCACGACGGGGCCGCTGACG
This sequence comes from Candidatus Rokuibacteriota bacterium, assembly GCA_050731715.1. Classification (GTDB taxonomy): domain Bacteria; phylum Methylomirabilota; class Methylomirabilia; order Rokubacteriales; family CSP1-6; genus 40CM-4-69-5. Next base: position 215 of record JBOHPM010000728.1, on the reverse strand, counting down.
TTCATGAACGCCTGCGGCTTGAGCAGGGTGACGGGGTCGCCCCGCCACTGGCCTCGGGCCACCAGCGTCGGCCCCTCGGGCCGCCAGACCCGGCGGAACTGCTCGGCCAGCCGATCCACAACCTGGTGGCCGACGTTGTGTCGCGTCGCCCGGTACTCGGGTCCAGGATTCCCCAGACCGACCACCACGACGCCCACCGGCCGCGTGATCGCCTA
>JBOHPM010000727.1:0-1883 GCA_050731715.1 Candidatus Rokuibacteriota bacterium | reverse complement strand
GTCATGCGTTGCGAGCGACCAGCATAGGCCGACTCAGCGGTCCGCAAAGGCCCGTCGATCCGCGACGACGTGACGGACTTCAAGAAATTGCGATTGGCGCAAGATCGCCCGTCCTGGTGCGCCCCAGTAGCTCGGAAATCAGGGTGTAGAGTCCCCAGGGAAAAGGGGGCTCGCCATGGAGATCGACTACGCCGAGCTCGACCGGCTGGGCGACCAGATCGCCGAGCTGTCGGTCCATCTCGACGCCGCCACTGCGCGGCTCCTGGATCTGATCCGCGAGTTCGATGCCCGCGGGGGCTGGAACACCGGGTTCCGCTCCTGCGCCGACTGGCTGAACTGGCGGGTGGGGCTCGAGCTGGGGGCGGCCCGGGAGCGGGTGAGGGTGGCGCGCGCCCTGGGCACGCTGCCCCGGCTGGCGCAGGCCCTGGCCCGCAGCGAGCTCTCGTATTCCAAGGTCCGCGCCCTGACCCGCGTGGCCACCCCGGAGACCGAAGAGCGCCTGCTGGCGGTGGGTCGGGCCGGCGCGGCCGAGCACGTCGAGCGGATCGTGCGGGGCTGGCGGCAGGTGGATCGGCACGCGGAGGCCCGGGAGGCTGCCCGGCGTCACAAGAGCCGGGCCCTGCACGTGTATCAGGACCAAGACGGTATGGTGACGATCCGGGGCAGGCTGGAGCCGGAGGCAGGAGCCCTGCTCATGCAGGCGCTGGCGGCCGGGCGCGAGCGGCTCTATCAGCAGGCCCGCACCGCTGAGGGCGGCAGCGGCTGGGGGGACGTTTCCGCGGAAACGCCCTCGATGGAGCAGCAGCAGGCCGACGCCCTGGCCCTGCTGGCCGAGACGGCCTTGCACCACGAGCTCGAGCCCGGGGCCCCGGGGGAGCGGTACCAGGTCGTGGTCCACGTCGATGCCGCGGTGCTGGCCGACCCCGATCAGCCGGGTCAATCCGTCCTCGAGGGTGGGACACGCGTTTCCGCGGAAACGTCGCAGCGCCGTCGCCCTCAGGTGACACGCCCTCAGGCGGCCGGCCGCTCCACCAGGTGCACGAGCACCCCGCCCAGGGTCTTGCGCGCGAGGAATGCGATCCGCGCTCGCCGCGACCCCGGGCGCCCCACCGGGTCGATGAGCTCGTAGCCGGCGCGCGCGAGCCGGCTCAGCGCCTCGTCGATGTCAGCCACCTTGAGCGCCAGGTGATGCAGGCCCGGCCCGCGCGAGGCCACGAACCGGGCGATCGCCCCCTGGTCCTGCTTGGTGGTGCCGGCGCCGTGGCGTGCCGCGTCGGCGCCGTGGCGAGGGTCGAGATCTTGGAGGAGCTCGAGGTCGCAGTCGCCCACGGTGACGAACGCCACGCGGAGCCCGCCCACCGGCTCCGGGGGACGGGAGTGGTAGACGACGCCGTACTTGTCCGAGGTGAAGCTCTCGACGGGGATGCGCACCTCCAGATCGGTCTGCGTGCTCTCCAGCGGGAAGCCCAGGCGCCCGCAGAAGACTTCCAGCGCGGCGGCGTTGTCGGCGCTCGCCACGCCGAGATGGTCGATGCGCTCGACCCAGGCCGCTGACACCGGCTCGACACCAATCGCCTCTGTCAGGTAGGTGCGCACGCCGGCCGTGGCCTCCGGCCGGAGGCGAAGCCGGCGCCGGCCGGCAAGCCCGGGCTCCGGCGTCCTGCCGTCGAGGGCGATGCCGGCCACACTGACGGCGCCGGCCGCCGCGGATAGCTCGGGCACCTCCAGGGCGATGTGGTGCACACCAGGCCGCGCGGCGTCGCCGAGAAACGGATCGCCCGGCTCGAAGAGCGCGAGGGCCGAGGCGCCGACGGCGAAGACGGGCACACGGCGACCGGAGTCGCCGGCGGCGCAGTCGGTCCGGCGCAGGCCGAAATCGCGCT
>JBOHPM010000726.1:0-1884 GCA_050731715.1 Candidatus Rokuibacteriota bacterium | reverse complement strand
GCCGACGTCAAGGCCAGTCTCGACCGCGTGCTGAACCCCGACTTCAAGAGCCCCCGCTGCGGCTCCATGCTCAAGCCCGTGGTGGCGAGCGTGGAGGTAGTCAACCCCCATGCCGTGCAGATCAACCTCAAGTTCCCGGCGGCGCCGTTCCTCGAGTACCTGGGCTCGGCCTGGTGCCGGATCGTGGCCAAGCACGTGCTGGACAAGTTCGGCAACGACCTCGCGCGCCCGGAGGCCCAGATCGGGACGGGGCCGTTCAAGTTCAAGCGCTACGAGCGGGGCAGCGTGATCGAGTGGGAGAAGAACAAGGACTACTTCGTCCAGGGACTGCCCTATCTGGACGGGGTGAAGCAGTTCGTGCTGGTGGGCGGGCCCACCCAGATCGCCGCGGCCAAGGCCGGGCGGATCCACCTCTGGGACACGTGGCCGCCGCTCCGGAAGACGGAGGCCGACGAGCTGAAGCGGGCGCGCGGGGACGAGATCGACATCAGCCAGAACTCGATCGCCACGATCGCCCTGATCTACATGCACACGCAGAAGCCGCCCTTCAACAACCCCGACCTGCGCCGGGCCGTCAACCTGGCCATCGACCGCCAGGATCTGGTCACCAAGGCCTTCGAGGGCGCGGGCGTCGCCTGCGCGCTCCTCGACCCCAAGCTGTTCGGGGACTTCGCACTCCGGCTCGACGACATCAACAAGCTGCCCGGCTGCCGGCAGCCCAAGGACCAGGACCTCGCCGAGGCCAAGCGGCTGGTCGAGAAGCACTACCCCAACGGCGTGGACATCGAGGCCGCCGTCCGCTCGGTCGGCGGCTACGTGGATCGCGCCCAGCTCATCATGTCCCAGCTTCGGAAGATCGGGATCCGGGGCACGATCAAGACCTACGAGAGCGCCGCCGGCTTCGCCCTCTACGGCAAGGGCGATTTCACCTTCATCGCCATCCAGGACCGGGCGATGGTGACCTCCGACCCGGCCGACATGTTCTCGCTGATCTACACGACGCCGGCCGGCAGCAACTGGGGCAAGTGGTCCGACGCGAAGGTCGACGATCTGGCCGAGCGCGCCCTCAAGGAGACCGACCGCGCCAAGCGCGCACAGCTCTACCACGAGCTACAGCGGCACATCCTGGCCGGATCGGTCTCCGCGGTGCCCGTGGCCTGGGTCGAGGGGTTCCACTTCAGGGACAAGAAGGTGCGCGGCCACAAGTGGGCCCCGACGATCTACGACAACAACACCTTCATGAAAGTCTGGCTGGCCCAGTAGCCGGGGCCAGCGGGAGCGCGGGAGCCCGGAGCGCGGCTCACCGGCCGCGGAACACGGGCTCCCGCTTCTCCACGAACGCGCGCGCGGCCTCCCGGTGGTCTTCGGTCAGGCCGCAGCGCGCTTGATGCCACGCCTCGAGATCCAGCACCTCGGCGAGCGTGCCGTGCTCGGCGGCATTCAGATTGCGCTTCATGTACCGGTAGGCGATCTGGGGACCGCGGGCGAGCCGGGCGGCCAGCGCCAGCGCCTCGTCTTCGAGCCTGGCGTCGGGGACGACGCGATTGACCAGACCCAGGCGGTGGGCCTCCGGGGCATCGATCATGTCCGCGGTGAAGTAGAGCTCCCGGGCCTTGGCGGTGCCCACGAGCGCGCTCAGGAAGAAGGACCCGCCGAAATCGCCGGGGTAGCCCACCCGGGCGAAGGCCGTGCCGAAGCGGGCGCCCTCGCCGGCGATGCGCAGATCGCACGCCAGGGCCAGGGACAGCCCGGCGCCAGCCGCCGCCCCGCGCACCATGGCGATCGTCGGCTTGGGCAGCTCGTGCAGCCAGCGCGAGACCTCCATCTTGCCCCTGAGCCCCTGCGCCCGCTCCTCCAGCGTCACCCCCGGGAGCTCCCGGGCCT
>JBOHPM010000725.1:0-1887 GCA_050731715.1 Candidatus Rokuibacteriota bacterium | reverse complement strand
CCCCTCACCCACTGCGTGCTCATGATCCACGACGCCCAGGCCAACGCCTTCGTGCCCTATCGCACCGAACAGGCGGTCGACGCGCCGGTGACCATCAACCCGCTGCCGTCGGCCAGTCCCATCGTGCGCTGGCTGACGACCGAGGAGGGCGTGCTGGTCAAGGAAGAGGCCAAGCTCAACCCGCGCCTGGCCGGCTTCTTCGAGGCCGCCGAACTCGAGCTGGAGGAGATCAGCGCCGCCCTGCTGGTTCCCCTGCGGGTGGAAACCAAGCTGATCGCCATTCTGCTGGTGGGCGAAAAGCTGTCCGGCGAGATCTTCGACGAGCCCGAGCTGGACATGCTGTCGCTGCTCGCCAACCAGGCCGCGGTGGCCCTGGAGAACGCCCGACTGTACGAGGACGTCGGGCGCACCAACGCCCAGCTCGTCCAGGCCAGCCGGCTCAAGTCGCAGTTTCTGGCCAGCATGTCGCATGAGCTGCGGACGCCGCTCAACTCGATCATCGGGTTCTCCAAGGTCTTGCTCAACCGTATCGATGGCGACCTGGGGGAGAAGCAGGAAGCCTACGTGCGCTCCGTGCACAACAGCAGCACGCACCTGCTCCAGCTCATCAACAGCATCCTGGACATCTCGCGCATCGAGGCGGGCAAGCTCGACCTCAAGCGCGAGGACTTCGATCTGCCCGAGCTGGTCGACGAGTGCATCGAGTCCTCGCTGTCCTTGCTCCGCGGCAAGCCGCTCAAGCTGGAGAAGGACGTGCCCCTGGCAGTGCCCCGCCTCACCGCCGACCGCACCAAGATCAAGCAAGTGCTGCTCAATCTGCTCTCCAATGCCGTGAAGTTCACTCCGGGAGGGCGGGCCCTGGTGCGCGCCCGGCTTGAGGGCGAGCACGTCCACCTTAGCGTCAGCGACACCGGCATCGGGATCCGCAAGGCCGACCTGAGCCGGCTCTTCGAGCCCTTCGAGCGCCTGGAGAACCCACTGGCCCGGCAGGCCGGGGGCACGGGCCTGGGCCTGGCCATCAGTAAGAAGTTCGTCGAGCTGCACGGGGGACAGATGTGGGTGGAGAGCCGTGAGAGCCTGGGCTCGACGTTCCATTTCACGCTGCCGGTGCGGGCAACGCCGACGGAGGCCCGGCCCTCGTGACCCCGCCGCCCGCGTCGCGGCCCGGCCGCGGCGTCAAGATCCTGTACATCGAGGACAACTCGGAGAACCGGGCCCTCGTGCGGGCCCTGCTGGAGGCCGAGGGCTACACCCTGGTCGAGGCCGAAGAGGGCCTGAGCGGCATCGAGGCCGCGCTGCGCGAGGAGCCGGCCCTCATCCTGCTGGACATCAACTTGCCTGGCGTGGATGGGTATGAGGTCGGCGTCATCCTCAAGTCGTTCCCCAGCCTCAGCGACACGCCGGTCATCGCCGTCACCGCGTACGCGATGGAAGGCGACCGGCAGCGCACGCTGGTGGCCGGCTGCGACGGCTATCTGCAGAAGCCGATCGACGTGGACCGCTTCCCCCGCCAGGTGAGCGAGTTCCTCCGTGGCAAGCGGGAGCGGGTGGAGGACGTCGAGGCCGGCCCCTACCTCCGCGAGCTGAATCAGCGGCTCGTGTACCGGCTGGTCAGTCAGGTCGAGGAGCTCAAGCGGCTGAACCAGCACTTCGTGCGCCGGGCCGTGCAGCTCGAGGATCTGCACGAGGCCGTGCAGGACATCACCGCCGAGATGGGCCTGGCGCCCATGCTCGACCGGCTGCTGCGCGCGCTGGCCCGGGCCCTGGGCACGGTGGGCCTCACCGTCGAGCTGGCCGACCCCGTCGGGATGCGGGTGACCGCGGATGGGACACCGTTCGAACGGGCGACCGGCGTGCTGGGCGCGACCGTGGCCGACGAGTGGGTCG
>JBOHPM010000724.1:0-1893 GCA_050731715.1 Candidatus Rokuibacteriota bacterium | reverse complement strand
CCCTCGGCGAGGGCGGCGAACTTCAGCCAGGCCACGCTGGGATGGGTGTCGTTGAACCGGATGCCGGAGGCGGCGAAGCCGCAGTCGGCGCCGGCGATGACGTTGTCGCGGCCCACGATGCGGGCGAAGCGGACGATGCGCTCGGCGATCAGCTCGGGGTGCTCCACCAGGTTCGTGGTGTGACTGATGACGCCGGGGATCAGGACCGTCCCGGCGGGTGGCTTGAACGCCTCCAAGACGTGGTACTCGTGCTCGTGGCGGGGGTTGGCCGCCTCGAACGAGAACGCGCCCGCCTTGATCCGGAAGAGCACGTCGACGATGTCCTTCAACGCCATGTCGTGCACGCGCGGGCCGACGTCGATGCTGTAGCACGTGTGGAAGCGCACGCGCTCGGGCGGGATGCCGCGCAGCGCGTGGTTGATCGCCTCGACGCGCCGGGCCGCCCACCTCCGGCAATCCGCCACGCTCAGGCCGGGATTCATCATGTAATAGGTGACCAGGCGCGGGTCGTCGACCTGGAGCACGAAGCCCGCGTCGACGATCGCCCGGTACTCCTGGTGGAGCGCGTCGGCCAGCGCCTGCTCGTACTCCTCGTCGGTCCGGTAGAAGCGATTGGACAGCGTGGCGAAGATGTAGGACGGCGCGATGGCCGGCAGGAACACCTCTTCGTGGGGCCGCCCCTTCACGGCGGCCCGCAGGGTCTCGATCTCGGCCTGTACCGCCGCCTGACCACGGTAGGTGACGGGCCCCGTGCAGACGTCGACGCCGAACTGGCGGGTGTTGCCGCGTCCCCCGGCCCATTCCGCGATGCGCTCGGACCACGCATAGTAGTCGGGGAAGTCCAGGTACTCGCGGCTACCGGCGCGGGTGCTGCCTTCCTGCCCGGCCGGCGCCGGCTGGCGTTCGAAGCCGGTGAAGCGCTCCACGACGTAGCCGTAGAAGCTCGCCTTGCCCTGCTCGCCGTCGGTGATGACGTCGACCCCCGCCTCGGTCTGCCGGCGGACGACGTCGGCCACGGCCTCGCGGACCAGCCGGGTGTAGGCGTCGCGATCGTAGGGCTGCCCGCGGTCCTTCGCTTTCAGGATGGGGACGAGCGCGTCGGACCGCGCCAGACTGCCGACGTGGGTCGTGAGGATCCGCTCGGTGCTCCGCTTCATGGCGCAGTGTAGGCGGTCTTCACGGTGGTGTAGAACTCGGCGGCGGCGCGCCCCTGCTCGCGCGGCCCGTACGGCGGCGAGCTATGATGTCACGTGGGTTCGAGCCCTGCCGAGCGATCGCGACGAGGAGAGAGCCCGCCATGGACCGAGGAATCTGGGCGACGTGGTACGACGTGGAGGCCAGCGAAAAGAACGAGTACCTGCGCTGGCTCCACCAGGTGCATCTGCCGGCCATGCTGGTCCGTCCCGGGTACCTCTGGGCGGCGCACGTGGAGAACGTGGTGTCGGCCGAGCGGGAGGCCCGCAACCACGCGAGACTGACCCACGTCGACGACCCCTCGGTGCCGACCGGCTTCGGATACCTGTTGCTGTACGGCGCGTCGAGCCCACACGTGTTCGTCGACCCGACACCGTCGGAGCTGCACGAGGGCATGAACGGCGAAGGCCAGCGAATGCTCGGGCGCCAGATGCGGGCCCGATCGTGCATCTTCGTCGAAGCCGACCGCGTAGAAGGGCCGGACGCCGGCCGGCGCGGGCCCGGCATGACGCCCGGCCCGGTCATCCAGTTCGGAACCTTCAACATCAACGCGCTGGAGAACGAGACGGAGATGAGCGCCTGGTATACCCGCTCCCGGCTGCCCCTGGTGAAGCCGCTGGCCGGCTCGGTCGGCGCCCGCAAGCTGGTCTCGATCGCCGGCTGGGCCAAGCACGCCATCTTGTACGAGTTCTCCTCGCT
>JBOHPM010000723.1:0-1906 GCA_050731715.1 Candidatus Rokuibacteriota bacterium | reverse complement strand
TCACCGCGCCGCTGCTCCTGATCCACGGCCGGCAGGATCCCGTGGTGCCCGCCGCCCACTGTCAGGAGATCGCGGAGGATCTGCCGCGCGCCGAGCGGAAGTGGGTGGACGCCTGCGGACACTTCCCACACCTCGAGCATCCCGACCTGGTCAACCGTTGGCTCGGTGAGTTCCTGGTCGGCCGGCCGGCCACCCGCTGAAGGAGCGCCGCGATGGACGAGATCAGCCCGCAGGAGCTCAAGCAGCAATTCGACAGCGGCGCGGCTCCGGTGCTCCTCGACGTTCGCCAGGACTGGGAGACCCGGCTCTGTCGCCTCCCGAACGCCGTGCACATTCCGATCGAGGAGATCGAGCTCCGGGTGGAGGAGCTCAACCCCCAGGACACGATCGTCGTGTACTGCCACCAGGGCGTGCGTAGCGCCGCGGTGGCCGAGTACCTGCACCAGCTGGGCTTTGCCAACGTCCGCAACCTGATGGGCGGGCTCGACTACTGGGCCCGGGCCGTCGACCCGGGGATGCGCCGCTACTGATGACGGACGCGCCGGTCCGCGTCGACCGTGCGGGCCCGGTGGCGTGGTGCACGCTTGCCCGGCCGCCCCTGAATCTCCTCGACCCTGGCGTGATCCAGGCCGTGCGCGCCACCTTCCTCGGGCTTGCCGCCGAGGCCGAGCTTCGGGCCGTGGTCCTCACGGGCAGCGGCCGCGCGTTCTGCGCCGGGATGAACGTGCACGTCCTGCGCGACCTCGACGTGGCCGGCGCCCGGCAGCTCATCACCGCTCTGCACGAGGCCATCGAGGCCGTGCACCACGCCCCGGTCCCGGTCGTGGCCGCGATCAGCGGTCCTTGCCTGGGCGCTGGTCTGGAGTTGGCCCTGGCCTGTGACTTCCGGCTCGCTTCCCCCGAGGCCACCTTCGGTCTGCCCGAAGTCCGCGTCGGCGTGCCCTCGGTCATCGAGGCCGCGCTCTTGCCCCCGCTGATCGGCCCGGGACGAGCCGCCGAGCTTCTGCTGACCGGTGAGGCGATCTCGGCCGAGCGGGCCCTGGCCTGGGGCCTGCTCAACGAGATCACGGACGCGTCCGGCCTCCGGTCGGCCGTCGACCCCCTGGTTGCCAAGATTCTGCGGTCGGGCCCGGGCGCGATCCGGCTGCAAAAGCGCCTGATGCTGCGCTGGCGCTACTCAGACCTCGACACGGCGATCCGCGATGGCATCGAAGCTTTCGCGGCGGCCTACGCCACCGGCGAGCCGGCCGAGGGCGCGGCCGCCCTCCTCGCCAAACGGGTGCCGAGGTTCGAGGGCCGCGCCTGACGATCCGGACGGTCACCCTCGACTTGTGGGGAACGCTGCTCTACGATCTGCCCGCCAGCGACGATCGTTACAGGCGGGCCCGGCTCGACGGCTTTCAGCGCATCCTGACGGCCGCGGGCGCCCCGGTGGCCCGACCCGTGCTGGAGCGCGCCTACGAGGCGTCGGGCGTGTTTCTGGGGCGCGTGTGGGTGGACGAGCGCGACGTCTCGGCCGAGGAGCACGTGCGCGCCATCCTGAGCGCGGCCGATTCGGCGCTTGTCCAGCGGCTGGCCGGCTCGACCCTGGCGGAGCTGCTTGACGCCTACGCGGGCCCGGCGCTGCTCGTGCCCCCGACGGTGGACCCGGGAGCGCTCGGCGCGATGACGGCCCTCCGGGCCCGCGGGCTCACCCTGGCCGTGGTGTCGAACACCATGCGCACGCCGGGCGTGACCCTGCGTCGGCTACTGGAGCACTACGGACTGCTGCAACACTTTGCCCACACCACGTTCTCCGACGAGGTGGCGATTCGCAAGCCGGCGCCCGAGATCTTCTGGCTGACGCTGCGGGCCGTGGGGGCCGAGGCGGCGAGCGCCGTGCACGTGGGGGACGATCCCGTGCTGG
>JBOHPM010000722.1:0-1912 GCA_050731715.1 Candidatus Rokuibacteriota bacterium | reverse complement strand
ACGCCCCGAAGGCTGGGGCCAGCGGCCACCGCATCGTGGCGTGCCTGGTGGCCAGGCGCCAGATCAGCCGTAGCGCCAGGAGGACCAGCGCCGTCTGGGCCAGCGTGATCGACACCCCCAGGCCCAACCCGAGCGCAGCCAGGAGGAGCGGCCGGGGATCTCTCAAGGCAGAAGGGCGAACTTCACCGGGCTTCTCGGCGCTCGTCGACGATCGCCTTGACGCCGGCGCCGCGCGTGGCGTCCGGCCGTGGCAACCTCCAGAACCCATAAGGTAGCCGTCCCGAGCCGATGCGGACGAGGCCGGCGCGGGCTAGGTTGACCAGCCCGGCAGTGGCCTCGCGTGACAGCGGCACGATCCTGGCGATCGGCCGGCCCCGCTCCGTCACGATCACTTCCTCTCCCGCCTTCACCTGGGCAAGATACCTGCTCAGCGCCGCCTTCAACCTCGCCACCCCGACGCTCTTCGCCATGATCTCGGGACGTCACCTCGATGTGACCATAGCATTCGAGACGTACCCAGAGCGCACGTATACTAGGCCAATGCAAAACAGGCCCGCCGATTCTGGGAGGCCATCGTCGCGGCTTACCGAGCGGCAGCTCGAGCGCCTGATCGCCCGAGCCCGCGAGGATTCCGCCGTGCTGGCAGTCGTGCTGTTCGGCAGCGCGGCCCGGGGTCAAGCCACGTCGGCGTCCGACGTGGATGTCTGCCTGGTGCTCAACCCGGACGCCGCCGACGAAGCGGGGCGCCTGCGGCTTGCGTACCTTGCTGAAGTGGATCTGGATGTCCAGGTCTTCCAGGCGCTACCCGTCTATGTGCGGCACCGCGTGCTCCGGGAGGGCCGAGTCCTGCTTTCGAAGAACGACGACCTCCTGTACGAGCTCGCGATCAAGACTGCCCAGGTCTTCGAAGACTTCAAGCCCATCTACCGGCGCTACCTCGAGACGGTGCTCGATGATCGACCGTGAGCGGGTGCTCGCCAGGCTCGACACCCTCGATGGATACCTTCGGGAGCTGCGCGAGATCCTGCCGGCCAGTCTCGAGAGCTACCGCCGGGTCGAGACACGCCGGGCCTGCGAGCGCCTGCTGCAGATCGCGATCGAGAGCGTCATCGACGTCTGCGGCCTGCTGGTAACGGGCCTCCGCCTCGGCCTGCCCGGCGAGGAGGATGACCTGATCGAGAAGCTCGCCCAGGCCGGGGTCGTCCCGAGCGCGCTGCGCGACCGCCTGCGTCGAATGAAGGGCCTGCGGAATATTCTGGTGCACGAATACGGGCGGATAGACGATCGCATCGTCTACGAGGTCGTGACAGGCGGGCTCGGAGATTTCGACGCGTTCAAGGACGCCGCCCTCGCCGCCCTGCGGAAGGAAGGCCGCTGACTCAGTAGGCGTTCTTGCCGAAGGCCCGCCAGAGGGTCTGGACGAGAATCCTGAAATCGAAGGCCAGGGACCAGCGCTCGATGTAGTAGAGGTCGTACTCGAGGCGTTTCTCGAGTGAAGTGTTGCCGCGCCAGCCGTTGATCTGGGCCCAGCCCGTCACGCCGGCCTTGACCTTGTGCCGGAGCATGTAGCCGGGGAACCGCCGGCGGAAGTCCTGGACGAACACCGGGCGCTCCGGTCGCGGACCCACCAGGCTCATCTCGCCCCGCAGGACGTTGAGCAGCTGGGGCAGCTCGTCGAGGCTCCAGCGCCTGAGAAAGGCGCCGAGCGGAGTCCGGCGCGGGTCGTCCTTCGTCGCCCACACCGGGCCGCTCTCGGTCTCGGCGTCCTGACGCATCGTACGGAACTTGAGCATGGTGAAGCCTCGGCCATCGAGCCCCATGCGCTCCTGCCGGAGGAGCACCGGCCCCGGTGACGTGGCGCGAATGGCCAGGGCCAGCGCGGCCATGAGCGGGGCCGCCACGGCCAGGGCCA
>JBOHPM010000721.1:0-1912 GCA_050731715.1 Candidatus Rokuibacteriota bacterium | reverse complement strand
GTCGAGATAGTCCGCGAAGCTGGGCGGGGCGTAGACGTAACGATCCAGGTATTCCTCGACGGCCCGGGCCCCCGCGCTCTGGATGGCCGTCACGTAGCTGTCGAAGTGGGCGAAGTCCGCCTCGTAGAGGCCGTAGCACTCGTGGGGGAAGGACCCGAAGGGGACGTGGACCAGCGCGTCCACGACGAAGCCGGGGATCACCGTCCGATCGGCGTGCCGGCGCGTTTCCTCCTCGGGGATGATGTCCTCGGTGGTCACCAGCACCGTGGCCGCCGCCCGGGCGATGTCGGCGTCCATGTGCGGGTAGCCGTCGATCTGACAGTTGCCGAAGCGATCGGCGCGGTGGACGTGCAGGATGGCCACGTCGGGGAACAGCGCGGGCACGGCCGCCACGGTGACCCCGGTGTAGGGATCGGCGATCGTCTTGAGGCCCGTCGTCCCGGCCAGGTCCGAGCCGAGCATGGTCAGCGTGGGCAGGAAGGGCACGCCCATCGCGGCGGCGCGAAAGCGCAGACCCAGGGCGAGATGGCTCCACTCCTCGAAAGCCACCCGGCCGCCCTCCACGTAGTCGCGCATGATCCGCGACACGCCCCAGGGCAGGCCGATGGACATCCAGGAGGTGATCACGCGGTCGAGCGTGCCGGCCACCATCATGAACTCGCCCTCGGTGCACATGAGATTGCGTACCAGGGTGAGCCCGCGGCGACGCTGGCGCAGGATCTCGCGGACGAGGGCCAGCGGAGTGCGGGAGAAGAGGCAGCCGCCCACCGCGACGACGTCGCCGTCGCGGACCCGGGCGGCCGCGTCATCGACACTGGTGAGCTTCTCGCCCGCGGACTTGGACTTCGCCTCCAGCCGCCGGCGGGCCGCGACGAAGTCCGGGGAGGAGGAGGCTATGTCAGGACCTCCCAGGTCGCCTGGTAGCGGTCCAGCTCCCGTCGGGTCCGCTCGTCCAGGGGGTGCTCCCGCTCGGGTACCTCGACCCGCTTGGCTTCGCCGCAGAGCGCGGTCGTGAAGTAGCGCTGCCCGGTGTCGTTGGCCATGGTGACGATGGGCGCCAGCCCGGGGTGGCGGCGGGCCAGCTTGAGGGCCGCCGCGACGTTGCTCCCGGTGGAGATGCCGCAGAAGATGCCCTCGTCCGAGGCCAGCCGTCGAGCCGTGGCGATCGCCTCCTCGGTGGTGGTGGTGATCACCCCGCTGAGCAGCGAGACGTCGAGGTTCTCCGGGATGAACCCGTCACCGATGCCTTCGATGCCGTGGGGTCCCCACGAGCGCCGGGCCAGCAGCGCGCACTCGTCGGGCTCCACGGCGTAGAGGCGGATCCGGTCATCCTGCTCGCGAAGGTAGCGGCCCACGCCGGACAACGTGCCGCCACTACCCTGCGCGGCGACGAAGGCCCCGATGAGACCGCCACACTGCTCCCAGAGCTCGGGTCCGGTGGTGCGATAGTGAGCCTCGACGTTGTCGGCGTTGGAGAATTGCCCCGGCACCCAGTACCCGGTGGGGTCGCCGGCGCGGATCTCGCCGAGCCGCCTGAGCGCCAGGTCGACGTCGCTCTCACCTCCCGGCGTGAAGACGAGGTCGGCCCCGTAGGCCCGCATGATTTTCTTGCGCTCGTCGCTCATGCCCTCCGGCATGACGATGGTGCAGGCGTAGCCCTTGACGGCCGCGACGAAGGCGCAGGCGATGCCGGCATTGCCCGTGGAGCACTCGAGGACCCGCAGGCCCGGGCGCAGCTCGCCGCGCGCCTCGGCCCGCTCGAACATGTGCAGGTAGATCCGGTCCTTGAGGCTGCCGCTGGGGCCGTACCACTCGAGCTTCAGGCACACCGTGGGGACGACGCCGGTGGTCACCCGGCCCAGGCGTACGAGGGGCGTTCGTCCCACGGCCTGGGCGATCGACGGCAGGGCGC
>JBOHPM010000720.1:0-1912 GCA_050731715.1 Candidatus Rokuibacteriota bacterium | reverse complement strand
GCGCCGTCACCCCGCGCACCCGCGCCATCATGCCGGTCCACCTCTATGGACAGCCGGCCCCGATGGAACAGGTGGCCGCGCTGGCCCGCGCTCACGGCCTGGCCATCGTCGAAGACGCCGCGCAGGCGGTGGGGGCCACCTGGAAGGGCCGCCCGGTGGGGACGTGGGGCGATGCCGCCTGCCTGTCGTTCTACCCGACGAAGAACCTGGGCGCCTGCGGTGACGCCGGAATGGTGCTCACCGATCGCGACGACATCGCGGAGCACGTGCGCCGGCTGCGGCACCATGGGGACGGGGGCCGGTACCGGCACGTCGAGCTCGGCTACGCCAGTCGCCTCGACGAGCTGCAGGCCGCGCTGCTCCGGGTGAAGCTCGGCCGGCTCGCCGCCTGGACCGACGCGCGTCGAGGGGTGGCGGACCGTTACCGGACCCTGCTGGGGCCGAGCGTGGTCGGCCTGCCCGTCGAGCGCGCGGAGGCCCGTCACGTGTACCACCTCTTCACGGTCCGTCATCCCCGACGCGATGCCCTGGCCGGGGCGTTGACCGAGCTCGGCGTGGGCACCGCGGTGCACTATCCGATCCCCGTGCCCGGGCAGCCGATGTTCGGCCCGGCCGACGAGCGGCGCTGGCCTCAGGCCTGGCGGGCTGCCCGCGAGGTCCTCTCGCTCCCGTGCTTTGCCGAGCTGACCGACACGGAGATCGAGGCCGTGGCGGAGGCCGTGCTCCGCGCGGGCAAGGCCCTGTGACCCCGGGCGCCGCCGAGAGCTTGCGTGCCCGTCTGACCGGCGCGCCCGCTGTCGGGGTGATCGGCCTCGGCTACGTGGGGCTGCCCCTGGCCGTCGCCTTCGCAGAGTCCGGCGCGGCCGTGATCGGCGTCGACCTGAATCCTCGCCGGGTGGTCGCTGTGCAGGCCGGGCGCAGCTTCGTCGAGGACGTGCCCACCGAGGCCCTGACCAGGGTGGTGCAGGCCGGCCGTCTGCGCGCCAGCGGTGAGTACGGCGCGCTCAAGGATGCCGACGCCATCGTCATCTGCGTGCCGACGCCGCTGGGCAAGTCCAAGCAGCCTGACCTGTCCTACATCCTGGCCGCCCTCGACGCCGTGGCGGCCATCGTCCGCCGTGGCCAGCTCGTCGTGCTCGAATCCACCACGTACCCGGGCACGACCCAGGAGGTCCTGGTGCCGCGCTTCGAGGCCATGGGCTTGCAGCCCGGGGTGGACATCTTCCTCGCCTTCTCGCCGGAGCGCATCGACCCCGGCAACCGCCACCACACGCTGCGCACGATCCCCAAGGTGGTGGGCGGCCTGACGCCGACCTGCACCATGCTGGCCGGGGCCCTCTATGGCCGCATCGCAGGCGAGGTGGTTCCCGTCTCCAGTCCGGCCACGGCCGAGATGATGAAGCTGCTCGAGAACACCTTCCGGTCGGTCAACATCGCGCTGGCCAACGAGTTCGCCATCATGTGCCGGAGGCTCGGGATCTCGGTGTGGGAGGTCATCGGAGCGGCGTCGACCAAGCCCTTCGGCTTCATGCCGTTTCATCCCGGCCCCGGGCTGGGCGGGCACTGCCTGCCGTCGGACCCTCACTACCTCAGCTGGCGCGTGCGACTGGCCGGCTACGATCCCCGCTTCATCGGCTTCGCCGACGAGATCAACTCGCAGATGCCGGCCTACGTCGTCCAGCTCGTGGCCGACGCCCTCAACGACCGGGAGCGCGCCGTGCGGGGCGCCCGCATCCTGGTCCTGGGGGTGGCCTACAAGGCCAACGTCGCCGACACGCGCGACTCCCCGGCCGTGGAGATCATCGCCGCGCTGCAGCGGAAAGGGGCGCGGGTCGGCTACCACGACCCCCTGGTGGCCGAGCTGGCCGTGGACGGGACGACGCTCGTGGCCCGCCCCTGGCCCGATCCCCAC
>JBOHPM010000719.1:0-1914 GCA_050731715.1 Candidatus Rokuibacteriota bacterium | reverse complement strand
CGAGGTGCATCTTCTGGATACCGGGCACTTCGCCCTCGAGGAGGATGGACCCGTGATCGCCGACCACATCCGGCGGTTCCTCGGCACCCACGTCCTGCGAGAGACCCGATAGAGAAGCGCGACTGGCGAGCACAGGCGACATAAAGCACCTTCTCCGCCCTCTCGCCCTCCCGTGGCACCCACCGGCCGGCTGGTCGGCCCCCCGGCAGCGGAAGTGCTCCCGGGTCCAGTCGCGGATCCCGCGTGGGCGCAAGTCGAGCGCCGGACCTTGAGCATCGCGCAGCGGGCCATTGCCTCACTCATCCACACGCAGGGCGTCGGTGATCTCTACCGGATCTACCTCACGGCGCAGCGGGACGGGCTGGATTTCAACCTCGCGTACATCCCCGCCCACTTCAACGACCCGCACAAAGCGGACTTCGACCCCACCTTCATGCGCGCCCTGTTCGAGACCGGCTACGACATGGCGGCGCAGGGCTACCCCTGGGAAAAGGTGCCGCCGGAGTACACCGTGAACCACAAGTAGTGTCCGCGCGGGGCCGCCGCCGCGGCCGGCGCCCGGAACACCCTGTTCATCAGACCGTGACCATGCTAGGGTCACGTGGCGTCGGGAAGCGTCTGAGCGTGCCCATCAAGAGCTACTTGGCCCACGCGATCGCAGGGCGCCGCGAGGAGCTCGCGCAGCACCTCCGCGCGCTCGCCGCCTGCGCCGTCGTGCCCGCCACCAACCAGGACGTCGTCGTGCTCGTCACCGACACGCCGGACGAGGCGGCCGAGGAGGCGCTCGGGCTGGCACTCGCCCGCGTGCCCGGCCTGCAGTGCCTCACCCTCGTGGCGGGGCTCGCCGACCCCGAGTCCCCCGAATGCCCCACACACGGAGGACACGATGACCCGTCGTGAAATGCTCCGGCGCCTGGCCGCGACGGCGGCCATCAGCGCCGCCGAGGCCGTGTTCCCGGGCATCGTGTTCGCCGCGCCGGCGGACGCGGCCGTCTCGCCGTCGGCCATCGCGTGGAAGAAGACGCCGTGCCGCTTCTGCGGCGTGGGGTGCGGGCTCCTCGTCGGCGTGAACGGCGGGCGGGCGGTCGCCGTGAAGGGCGACCCCGCCAGCCCGGTCAACAAGGGCCTCTGCTGCGTCAAGGGCTACCACACGGTGATGGCCCTCTACGGCAAGGACCGCCTCACCCAGGCCCAGGTGCGGAAGGACGGCAAGCTCGTCCCGGTTCCGATGAAGGAGGCGCTCGACCTGGTGGCCGCGAAGATGGCCGAGACCATCAAGGCCCACGGCAAGGACGCCGTGGCGATGTACGGCTCCGGGCAGTGGACCATCCCCGACGGCTACGTCGCCTCCAAGCTCATGAAGGGCGCCATCGGCACGAACAACCTCGAGGCCAACGCCCGCCTCTGCATGGCCAGCGCCGTCACCGGCTTCATGACGAGCTTCGGGCTGGACGAGCCGATGGGCTGCTACGAAGACATCGACCACGCCGACGTGTTCGTGCTGTGGGGGAACAACATGGCCGAGATGCACCCGGTCCTGTTCTCCCGCCTGCTCGAGCGGCGCCTGCAGAACCCCGACGTGAAGGTCATCGACCTGGCCACGCGCTGGACCCGGACCAGCATGGCGGCCGACAAGAGCCTGCTGTTCGTCCCCCAGACCGACCTGGCGCTGGCCAACGCCATCTGCCACGAGATCATCCGCAACGGCTGGGTGAACCGGGCCTTCGTGGACAAGCACGTGTCGTTTCACGAGGGCAAGACGAACATCGGCTACGGCCTCGAGGACAAGTTCGCCTTCAAGGACGAGCCGAAGACGATCGACTTCCAGCGCTACCGGGCGCTGCTCGACGAGTACACCCCGGAGAAGGTCGAGCGCCTCTCCGGCGTGCCGGCCCGCGACATCCGCTACCTGGC
>JBOHPM010000718.1:0-1916 GCA_050731715.1 Candidatus Rokuibacteriota bacterium | reverse complement strand
TGGTGGTGGGGACGCCGCTGATCCAGCTCCCCGGAAAGCTCGTCCACGCCATCGACTCCTTCCCGCTCATGGCCATCCCGCTCTTCACCCTGGGCGGCGAGCTGATGCTGCGGGCCGGGATCATGGAGCGGTTGTTCGAGCTGGCCAACGCGCTGGTCGGTCGCGTGCGGGGCGGCCTGGCCCACGTGACGATCCTGGCGGAGATGATCGTCTCGATGATGACCGGCACCGCGGTGGGCGATGCCGCGGCCCTGGCGGGGATGCTGGGGCCCCCGCTGACCCGAGCCTACGGCCGGGAGTTCGCGGCCAGCGTGGTGGCGGCGGCCGCCACCCTGGGTCCGATCATTCCTCCCAGCGCGGCGGTGATCGTCTACGCGGTCATGGCGGGGGAGGTGTCCGTGGCGGGGTTGTTCCTCGCCGGGTTCATCCCCGGCGTCGTCATCGCCATCGCGCTCATGGCGCTGTGCACCTGGTACGCCAAGCGGCGTGGCTACCCGCTGGCCGGCGAGCCCTTTTCCCTGCGGCGGGTGGGGCACGAGGTCCGTCGCTCCTTCATCGTCCTGATGATGCCAGTGGTGGTCATCGGCGGCATCATCGGCGGGGCCTTCACCGCCACCGAGGGGGCCGCCATCTCGGTCGTGTACGCGGTGGTGATCGGCTTCTTCGTGACGGGAAAGCTCAAGCTTCGCGACCTCCCCAAGGCCCTGCTGAACTCCGCCGTCATCACGGCCGTGGTGGGCGCGCTCATCGGCTTCGCGTCGATGGTGACCTACCTCTTCACGGCCGAGCTGCTGCCCCAGCGGATCGGCGCGTTCCTCCAGTCGCTCACCTCCAGCCCGCTGATGTTCACGTTTCTCGTGATGCTGCTGCTGGTCGTGGTCGGGATGTTCCTGGAATCCAACGCCGCCTACATCATGCTGGTGCCGATCCTGGCCCCGGTGTCGCTGACCTATGGTCTGGACCCGATCTACTTCGGGTTCCTGTTCATCATCAACATCACGCTCGGCTCGGTGACACCGCCAGTGGGGATTCTGTTGTTCGTCGTCTCGGCGCTGTGGGAGCTGCCGCTGTCGCGGCTGATCGTCAACATCTGGCCGTTCATCCTGGTCACCTACGGGGGGTTGTTCCTCTGCATGCTCTTTCCGCCGCTGGTGACGTTCCTGCCCCGGCTGTTCGGCTACTGACGTGCCGTACGTCGAGCACTTCGATTTCACCGGGCGGCGCGTGTGCATCACCGGTGCCGCCAGCGGGATCGGCGCCGGCATGGCCCGAGCCTTCGCCGGGGTTGGCGCGTCGCTCATCCTGGGCGACGTCGACGGGCCGGGCCTGGACGCGATCGGGCGGGACCTGGGCGCGACGGCCGTCCACACCTTCGACCAGGGCGACCTCGCCTCCGTCGAGCGCCTCGTCCAGGCCGCCGGCACCGTGGACGTGCTGCTCAACAACGCCGGCATCCTGCTCTACGAGCCGTTCCTCGATCTCAAGTGGCCCGATCTCCGGCGGGTCGTCGACGTCGATCTCGTCGGCCCCATCGCCCTGACCCGGCTGGTCGGCGAGCAGATGGTGAAGCGGGGCCAGGGCGTGATCATCCATACCAGCTCGCAGCTCGTCTTCAACGGGGCAGAATTCCGCGCGGTGTACGCCGCCGCCAAGGCCGCCATCTCCCAGCTCGTCAAGACGGCCGCGCTGGAGTGGGGCCGCGCCGGGGTCCGGGTGAACGCGATCGCGCCGGGACGCACGCTCACCCGGAGCAACCGCCACCTGCTCTCGGATCCCGCCGAGTATGCCAGGCACCTCGAGCGGATTCCGCTCGGGCGATACGGCCAGCCCGAGGATATCGCCAACGTGGCGGTGTTCCTGGCCTCCGACGCGGCCAGCTACATCACTGGTCAGACGATCGTGGTGGACGGCGGATG
>JBOHPM010000717.1:0-1917 GCA_050731715.1 Candidatus Rokuibacteriota bacterium | reverse complement strand
GACTACGCGGTCCTCGCCCTCGGCCTGATCTTACTGCTCATCATCGGCGCCGGCTTCAGCCGGCAGCGCGACACCGTCGACTTCTTCCTGGCCCGACGCCGCGTGCCGTGGTGGGCGGCCTGCCTGAGCTTTCTGGCCACCGAAATCAGCGCCGTCACCATCATCGCGGTCCCGGCCACGGCCTACAGCGAGAACTGGGAGTACCTGCAGTTCTTCGTGGGATCGACGCTGGCCAAGTTCGCGGTGGCCTGGCTCTTCATACCCGCTTTCTACCGTCACCAGGTCATCACCATCTATGAGTTCCTGCTTCATCGGTTCGGCCAGGCCAGCCAGGTGACGGCGGCGGTGTTCTTCTTCGTCACCCGGCTCCTTGGCTCGGGCGTGCGCCTGATGGCCGCTGCCCTGGCCGTCTCGATCCTCCTCGGCTGGCCGTTGACGCCCACCGTCGCGGTCTTCGTCATGATCTCGATCCTGTACATCGCCGCCGGGGGGGTGAAGGCGATCGTGTGGACCAACGTCTTCCAGGCGTTGGTGTTCCTGCTCGCCGGGGCGGCGACCCTGGGCTGGGCCGTCTCGCAGGTGACGGGCGGCGTGCCGGCCATCGTGGAGCTCGCCGGGGCCTCCGGCCGTCTCGATATCGTCAACTGGGGCCCCGCCCCGGGAGCCCCCGACTTCTGGCGCCGGGTGTTCTCTGATCCCAACATCGTGTGGGTGGCGATCCTGAATGGCCTGGTGGGCTCGATGGCCGCGTTCGGAACCGACCACGACCTCATGCAGCGACTGCTCACCGTCGAGACCCGGCGCGAGAGCCAGATCACCCTGGCCCTCACGTCCCTGGGCACGCTCGTGACGCTCATCATCTATCTGGGATTGGGCGCTACCCTCTACGCCTTCTACGCGCAACATCCGGAGCTGCCGGTATCCCGCCCCGACGAGATCCTGCCCCACTTCGTGCAGCAGACGATGCCCGCGGTGCTGCGGGGCCTCATGCTCAGCGCCATCGTGCTAGCCTCGATCGACTCGCCGCTCGGCTCCCTGTCCGCCTCCTTCGTGACCGACATCTACCGCCCGCTCCTGGCCCCGGGCCGATCGGAGCGGCACTACCTGCTCGTCTCACGGGCTGCCGTCGTCGTCTTCGGCCTGATCCTCGGCGGGATTGCCTACGGCTTCTCCGCATTCAGCCAGATCCTGTGGCTGGCCTTCAAGATCGCGGGCGTCACCTTCGGCTCCCTGCTAGGGGTGTTCCTGCTGGGACTCGTCACCGACCGTCGGGTGCGGGACTGGGCGAACGTCACGGCCATGCTGGTCATGGCTGCGGTGAACCTGACCTTGCTCGTGCTGTCGGAGACCGGCGTCCTCGTCTTCGCCTGGTCGTGGCTGGTCATCATCGGCACCGCCGGCACCATCCTAGTGGCGGTGGCGACAACTCACCTCGCGCAAGCTCTGGACCGCCGACGGTGATTCGGTGGAGGCGCGGGCGGGCGTAAGCCCGGGTGCCCGCGCCCTGTTCAATAATTCAGCGATGTCCCAGGCGGGCGATCACCGCGTCGAGCTGGCAGCGCCGAAAGCCGTAGGCAGTGATTCCCAGCACCTCCGGCTGGAGCAGCGTCGCGTCATAGGGGTCGCGCAGCAACACCACGGCGAGGGCCCGGGCCCGGGCCTGCAGGGCCTCGAGCAGCGCCCGATTCGAGGCGTAGAGGTGGGCGTCGTAGAGGAAGAGGATCGTGGCGTCGGCGGCCGCGGCCGACTCTGCCGCCGCCTCGATCTCCCCGGGCAACGGCTCGATCCCGACCAGCGTGGTGTCGGGCACGATGCCGACCGTGGCGAAGGCCTGGGCCAGATATTCCTTTTCGTTGGTCAGCTCCGGCTCGATGGTGATGCGGGCAGCCAGGTCAGACAGGCGAGGAAACACCACGG
>JBOHPM010000716.1:0-1917 GCA_050731715.1 Candidatus Rokuibacteriota bacterium | reverse complement strand
CCGCGGCGTCGATGGCGTGGGCCGCCGAGACCCAGTGGATGGTGCCCTTCACCCGTCGACCCCGGGCATCGCCGCCGCGGCTCTCGGGATCGAGCACGCCACGCACCTCGGTGACCGCGCCCGTGCGGGGATCCTTGACGACCCCGGTGCACTTGACGATGTAGGCGTAGCGCAGGCGGACCTCGGCCCCCGGGGAGAGCCGGAAGTACTTGGGCGGTGGGCTCTCCCGGAAGTCGTCCTGCTCGATGTAGAGGACGCGCGAGAAGGGGATGGGACGGGTGCCGGCCGCGGGATCCTCGGGGTTGTTGACAGCCTCCAGCTCCTCCACCTGGCCCTCGGGATAGTTCTCGATCACCAGACGCAGGGGCCGCAGCACGGCCATGCGCCGCAGGGCGCGTCGGTTCAGATCCTCCCGCACGCAGTGCTCGAGCAGCGCCATGTCCACCAGGTTGTCGGCCTTGGCGATGCCGATGCGGTCGCAGAAGTCGCGGAGGGACTCCGGGGTATAACCGCGGCGGCGCAGGCCGGCCAGCGTGGGCATCCGCGGATCTTCCCAGCCGCTCACCACGTTCTCCTCCACCAGCGTCAGCAGCTTGCGCTTGCTCAGCACGGTGTGGGAGAGGTTCAGCCGCGCGAACTCGATCTGGCGCGGGTGGTAGACACCGAGCGCCTCGACGTACCAATCGTAGAGTGGGCGGTGGTCCTCGTACTCCAGCGTGCACAGCGAGTGGGTGATGCCCTCGATCGAGTCCGACTGGCCGTGGGCCCAGTCGTACATCGGGTAGATGCACCACTTGTCGCCGGTGCGGTGGTGTGAGGTCTTGCGGATGCGGTACATGACCGGGTCGCGCAGGTTCAGGTTGCCCGCGGCCATGTCGATCCGGGCCCGAAGGGTCCGCGACCCGTCGGGAAACTCCCCCGCCCGCATGCGCCGGAAGAGGTCGAGGTTCTCCTCCGCCGAGCGGTTGCGCCAGGGACTCTCGCGCCCGGGCTCGGTCAGCGTGCCCCGGTAGGCGGCGATGGCCTCGGCAGAGAGGTCGCACACGTAAGCGAACCCCTTCTGGATGAGGGCCTCGGCCCATTCGTAGAGCTGCCCGAAGTAGTCGGAGGCGTAGTAGAGGTGCTGGCCCCAGTCGAAGCCCAGCCAGCGGACGTCGCGGATGATGGCATCGACGTACTCCTGGCTCTCCTTGGCGGGATTGGTGTCGTCGAAGCGCAGGTGGCAGCGCCCGCTGAACTCCTGGGCCAGGCCGAAGTCCAGGCAGATGGCCTTGGCGTGGCCGATGTGGAGGTAGCCGTTGGGCTCGGGCGGAAAGCGCGTGACGACCGCGTTGAACCGCCAGGATCGCAGGTCGTCGATGACGGCGTCGCGGATGAAGTGGGAGGGGCGTTCGCGAGCCTCGGGACTGCTCATGGCGGGAGAATCCTACCATTTCCGGAGCCGACCCGAGTGGAGGCTTCAGGTATCATGACCGCCACATGACGGCGCCGAGGCCCGACGCCACCACCCCGGAGCAGTTCAACCCGGTGGTGGGGTTCCTGCTTACCCGCAGCCCCCTGGGCCGGCTCACGGGCTGGGTGGCGCGTGTGCGGGCCTCCGTCCACACCAAGCTGCTGGTGGCCTTCCTGCTCACCGCCCTCCTGTTCATGGCGCTGGCCGCCGTCAGTTTGCAGACCATCGCCCGCACGACGGAGCAGAGCCGCCTGCTCGACGAGGCGCATCAGCGCGTAGAGTGGGCGCAGCAGATCGACCATGCCCTGGCCCGCCAGATGCACTTCACGGCGCTGGCGCTCCTGCTCCGCCAGGAAGGCACGGTGGCCCGGATTCTGCGCGAGAACAACCGCTTCAACGACACGCTGGCCAAGCTGGAGGGGGCGGCCCGACCGGCCGAGCGGGAGCTCATCCAGCAGATCCGG
>JBOHPM010000715.1:0-1920 GCA_050731715.1 Candidatus Rokuibacteriota bacterium | reverse complement strand
CGAGTACTGCTTCGAGCGCGTGGCCGAGGCGCTCTTCCCGATCCTCTCGGCCGCCAACCGGGCCAGTCACGTCGAGGCGGACGTCCGGGCCTATTAAGAAGGAGCCGATCAATGGCTGAATCCCAGCCCATCCCGCTCGATGCGCTCCGGCTGGCCGAGGCGTTCGAGCAGCAGGCGCAGGGCCTCGTGCATGTCGCCGCCGTCCTGAAGTCGGCCAGGACAGCGGAGAGCGTCGTCGCCGAGGCGCAGGGCCGAAAATCTGCCGTCGAAGAGCAGATCGCCCGCCTGCACCAGCAGTTGGTCGACAGCCGGGACCAGGTCGAAGCGTTCCACGGCGCCGTCACGGCGGCGAAGAAGGAACTGGCGAAGCTCGGGGCCGCCGTCACCACCGCGACCGCCGAGCTGGACCACGCCCGCGTGGAGCTCGCCGGGCTCGAGCGGGGCATGCTCGGCGCCCAGCAGGCCCGGGACGTGGCCGAACGGGACCGGGCGGCGCTCGCGGCCCAGGTGGATGCCAAGTCGGCAGAGCTGGTGGAACTGACAGCCGATGGTGTGGCCCGTCTGGATTCGATCGAAGCCGAAACGGCCCAAGCCGAGGCCCGCCTTGCAGCCGCGAAGGCCGCCCACGAGTCCTTCCTGCGGCAGGTCACCGGAGCCCCGGCCTGATCCGACTCCTCGCCGCGCTCCTGGCGCTGCTCCTGGCCCTGCCGGCGCACGCCCAGATCGTCGTCACCCCGCCGTCCATCGCCATCCAGGACGAGGGACTATCCCAGGGCGCGACCACGGTCCTCAATTTCACGGGGACAGGTGTGTCCGCTACCGTCGCGGGCGGGGTGGCCACGGTCGACGTGGCGGCCGGTGGCGGCGGTGGAGCCCCCACAGACGCCACCTATATAGTCCAGACCCCCCACGCCGGCCTGAGCGCCGAGCAGGCCCTATCGGCGCTGGGTACTGGCCTGGTCGTCAACACGACCGGGACGGGTGTGCTGTCGATCTACGGCGGGACGTCCTGCATCAACCAGTTCCCGCGGTCACTGAATGCCTCCGGGGTGGCGACCTGTACTGATGTAGCCCCGGCCGACTTCGCCTCGCAGACCGCCAACACGGTTCTGGCAGCCCCAGACGGCATCGCCGGCGATCCCACCTTCCGGGCCCTGCTCGACGCGGACGTGCCCAACACCATCACGCTGGACAACCTCACGCAGATCACCGCCAGGTCGATTGCCGATACCACTGGCACCCTGCTCGTGGGGCGAGGCGGGACCGGGCAGACGACGGCGCCCGACGACAACCTCCTGGTGGGCAGCGGTTCGGCGTGGGAACTCAAGACCCTGCCGAGCTGCACGATTGCGACGCAAAAGCTGCACTACAACATCGCCACGAATACGTGGACCTGTGAGACGGACGCGACGGGCGGTGGGGGTGGAGCCCCGACCGATGCCGTCTACATCGTCGGTGCCGCGAACGCCGGCTTGAGCGCCGAACGGGTGGTCACCGATACCGCCACCGTCACGTGGGACCAGGCGACGGCGGATCAGGTCAAGGCCAACGTCCCGGCGGACGCGGTCACCAACACGATCCTCGCCAACATGGCCGCCAACACGGTGAAGGTTAACAACACCGGATCCGCCGGTGACCCCGTGGATATGTCGGTCGGGGCCAGCACGGTTGTGGGTCGTGGAGCGGCCGGGAACCTCGTCGCCGCGGCGGTGGAAACCAGCCAGATCGCGAACGACGCCGTCACCTACGCCAAGATCCAGAACGTCTCGGCAACCGACCGGGTCTTGGGCCGTTCCACGGCCGCCGCCGGTGACGTCGAAGAGATCACGTTCTCCGACGCGGCGCAGGACTTCGCCCAGGACACGTTTGCTGACGATCAGGTGTGGATCGCCGACTCGGCGACGGCCGGCACCCCACGGT
>JBOHPM010000714.1:0-1923 GCA_050731715.1 Candidatus Rokuibacteriota bacterium | reverse complement strand
ACGATCCAGGTGGTTGGCAAGATCGTCACGCCCGGCCTCATCGATTGCCACGCCCACGTCCTGCACGGGGTCAACCGCACGGCCGTCGATCCCGACCTGGGCGGTGTCCTGGCCGGCGTGACCACCATCGTGGATGCCGGCAGCTCGGGATCGGCCACCTTCAGCGCCTTCCCGCAGCACGTCATCCCGAACAGCCATACCGAGATCGTGCCGTTCCTGCACATCTGCCAGACGGGGCTGGCCACGCGCCCCGACATCATCGCGGAGAGCAGCATCAACCTCGCCGACACCGTGCAGGTGGCGACCGCGCACCGGGACCTCATCTGCGGGATCAAGGCGCGCATGGTCTCGCCGGCGCTCGAGATCATGGGCATGGAGATGCCCAAGCTGGCCAGGCGGGCGGCGCGCGAGGCCGGCATCAAGCTCATGGTCCACATCGGCGACACCGAGAAGCGCTACGACCCCAAGGTCATCCACCCCCTGCTGGGCCTGCTGGAGCCCGGCGACATCCTCACCCACTACTTCACGCCCAACCCGGGCGGGGTGCTGGACGCCAACGGCAAGCTCGTGCCCGAGGCCCACGAGGCCGCCGACCGCGGCGTGTGGTTCGACACGGCGCACGGCCGCATGAACTTCAGCTTCGATGTCGGTCGCCGCATCATCGACCAGGGCTTGCTCCCTCACTGCATCAGCACCGATCTCACGATCCCCGGGCGCCTCAACACCGTGCACAGCATGACCGAGATGATGACCCGCTTCCTCGGGCTGGGCTTCACGCTGCCGCAGGTGGTGACGATGTGCACGGCGAACCCGGCCAAGGCCATCGGGGCCGAGCACCGGCTGGGCGCGCTGGCGGTCGGGCGCCAGGCCGACATCTCGGTGCTGGAGCTACAAGAGGGGGACTGGATGGTCTACGACATCCTCGGCGCCGGCCTGCGGGTCAGTCGCGCCCTGGCGCCGCATCTCACGGTCAAGCGGGGCCAGGTCTTCACGCCCGACTTCGGGCCCCGGCCCTGGGGGTGGTGGCCCGACCGCGCCGCCTCACCCGCCCCGGTGGCCGGCGGCTGCTGCTAGCCCCGCTGGACCTCGGGGCGCTCGGCGAAGTCGAGGCATTCGCGCAGCCGGGGCTCCTGGCTGAACGCGCTGACGATGCTCGCCTCGACCCGGGTGCTGCAGTGCACGAACACGATCGACCGGAGGACAGCCACGCCGTCGCGCGCCACGAGGATGCCCAGGGTGCTGTCCAGAAAGGTGGCGCCGACAGACTCGACGTCGGCGAAATCGAGCCGCACCTGGTGGGACTCTTTCAGCGCGTCCGAGATCTGATCGCGGACCTGCTGGGCGTGGGTCCCCGCCCGCACGCGGCGGCCATGATCGCGCATCGCGATGACCGTCACCGGGGGGCTACTCAACGTCGCGGTCCATCCGGCGCATCGCCTTGCGCCGCTTCTTGCGGGCGGCGGCCTGTTTCCGCTTGCGCTTGACGGAGGGCTTCTCGTACGCGGCCCGCCGCTTCATCTCGCCGAAGAGCCCATCCTTGGCCATCTGCTTCTTCAACGCCTTCAGCGCCGGTTCGATCTGATTGTCGAACACGACGATCTTTCCTGCGGGGATCAGGGTCATAGCTCGCTCACGTCCGTCCACCTCGTTGCCGCCCCTGAGACGGCGGCGAAAAAAAAGGCCGCGCGAACTGGGTCCTCGCGCGGCGCGGCTCTCAACCGAACTGCCTGAACCAGAAGGCGTGAAGACTATAGCGCGCCTTGGACTTCGCGTCAACCGCGAAGAACTGGTATACCTCGGGGTCGAGCCATCGCCGGGGAGGTGCACGCATGCGAGTTCCCGCCAAGCAGATCCGCGAGCAGCTCGTCTCCGTCCTCAAGTCCTGGGGCATGTCGGAGGCGCACACCGAGACCACCGCCGAGA
>JBOHPM010000713.1:0-1925 GCA_050731715.1 Candidatus Rokuibacteriota bacterium | reverse complement strand
TGGAAGGGCAGATGCAGGGCGGCGCCGTGCAGAGCCTGGGGATGGCGCTCACCGAGGCCCTGATGTACGACGCCAGCGGCCGGCTGATGAACCCGAGCCTCCTCGACTATCGCAAGCTGACCGCCGCTGACCTGCCGGACATCGAGACGATCATCGTCGAGAAGCCGTCGCCGTCCGGGCCCTTCGGGGCGCGGGGCGTCGGCGAGCCGCCGATCGTTCCGGCGCCGGCCGCCATCGCCAACGCCGTGGAGGACGCGGTGGGAGTCAGGATCACGGAGGCGCCGATCACGCCCGAGCGCATCGCGTTGGCGCTGGCGGCGGCTCGGCCCGCGGGGATCGGCTAGGCGCCCGACGCGGACCACGCCGCCACGGATGCGCGTCGTGGGCAACAGGTATGACCTCCGCGAGCTGAACGGCGCGTTCGGCGACCTGGGCACGCTGATCCCCTTCGTGCTCGGCTACATCACCGTGAACCGCCTGGATCCGGCCGGCATCTTCACCACGTTCGGTGTTCTGATGGTTGCGGTGGGCCTGTGGTTCCGCACGCCGATGCCGGTCCAGCCGATGAAGGCCATCGCTGCCGCGGCCGTGAGCCAGCCGGGGCTCGTTACCCCTGGCGCGATCTGGGTCGGTGGGCTCTTCACCGGAGCGCTCTGGCTGGCCCTCGGACTGACCGGCGTGGCCACGCGCGTCGCACGTCTGGCCGGGCGTCCGGTCGTCGGCGGGCTGGTGCTGGGGCTCGGCCTGACGCTGATGCTGGAAGGCGTGAAGATGATGGCGCAGGACCCGGTGGTGGCAGTTGCGGCGGCCGTGCTCACGTTCGCCCTCCTGGCGCGGCCCCATCTGCCGGCCATGCTCGTCTTGCTGGCCGTGGGCGTCGCCGTCGGCGTTTTCCGCGAGCCGAGCCTGCTCGCCGAGCTCGCGGATCTGACGGTGCGCTGGCGCTTGCCGCTGCCACCGGCCGAGGTCACCTGGACCGAGGCGCTGACCGGCGTCGTCGTGCTGGCGCTGCCTCAGGCGGCGCTGACCTTCGGCAACGCGGTCGTGGCCACCGTCGAGGAGAACAATGACCTGTTCCCCGACCGGCCGGTCACCGTCCGGACGGTGGCGCTCGGGCACGGGGTGATGAACCTGGTCGGCGCCGTCCTCGGCGGCGTTCCCGTCTGCCACGGCGCCGGCGGGATGGCCGGCCACGTCCGCTTCGGGGCCCGGACCGGGGGGGCCGTGGTCATGCTCGGCCTGCTCTTGCTGGTCGTCGGCCTGTTCCTGGCCGATTCGGTCGGCACGCTGCTGCAGCTCTTCCCGCTCTCGGTGCTCGGTGTGATCCTGCTCGTGGGCGGGTTGGAGCTGGCTGCGGGCATGCTGCCCACCGTGGCCACGCGCAGCGATCGTGCCGTGACCCTGCTCACGGCCGCCGTCTCGATGTGGAACATGGGCGCTGGCTTCCTGGCTGGCCTTATCCTCTGGTACATGCACGCCGGCGGCCGACTCGAATGGAGGAAAGACGATGAAGCTCAGCGCGCGTAACGTGTTGAAGGGACGGATCACCGGGGTCGTCCGGGGCGCCACCACGGCCCACGTCAAGATCGAGATCGGCCCCGGCGTGGTCATCACGGCCTCCATCACCAATGAGGCCGTGGACGACCTGCGTCTGGCCACCGGGGAGCCGGCCTACGCCGTCATCAAGGCCTCGGACGTCATGGTCGGCAAAGATTGAGCGTGCGCCTGGTCGTGCTCATCGCGCTCGGCATCACCACGGGCCTGGCGAGTCCGACGGCCGCGCAAGTCCCCACCCGTCTCGTGGAGGATTCGGCCGGGCGCCGGGTCGAGGTGCCGGTGCGCATCGAGCGCGTGTTCGCCGCCGGGGCGCCCGCCACGATCCTCGTCTACGCGATGGCTCCCGATCGGTTGCTGGGCTGGGTGCG
>JBOHPM010000712.1:0-1928 GCA_050731715.1 Candidatus Rokuibacteriota bacterium | reverse complement strand
CCCGGGACACCACCACCGCGCTGGAGGTGGCCGGGCCGTATCTCGCCAGCAAGTACCGCAGCTACGCCGCCTGGGGGCAGGACGCGGTCATGCCCGGCGACGAGACCTTCCATCAGCCGTTCGAATCTCTGTTGCGCGATCGGTTCGTGCTGGGAAGCCCGGAAGAGTGCTACGCGCAGCTCCGTTCTTGCTGGGAGGAGCTGGGAGCGAATTTCCTCTTCTTCCGCACCCACTGGAGCGGCATGCCCCTCGGATATTCGCTGGCGAGCATGCGCCTGCTGAGTGACGAGCTGTTGCCGGCTCTGCGTCAAGTCAAGTCGGGAGACTGATGGGACACCTGCCCCAGCCCTGAGGCCCTGGCCCCGACGACCGCCGCCCCGGCTCCACCCTCGAGCACCGGATAAGGTCGGTACGGGGACTGTGCTTCCGCTACAGCAGCCCGGCGACGATGCCGCCCAGCTGCGGGCCAACGAGCTTCGTCACCCCCTCCTTCACCCCGGGCGTAGCTGCTCAGGGGCGCCTTGCACCCACCGCCGAGGATCGCGCAGACCTGATCGGACGTCTTCGTCTTGAGCGCCCCGATGTTCGCGTTGGACAGCAGGCTGCTCGTGCGGCTGTCGCTGGCGAGGTTGGTGACGAGCGCGTCGGACAGCGACCGAACCTGATCCATACCACCGAGCTGGTCGAAGAGACTCGTCGCTTTGCTCGCAGAGGCGCAGGCTCCCAAACTGGTGAGAAGTGCGAGCACAACGAGAGCGCGCGTGACCATCTTGACGTTCATGATTTGCTTGTTGGCGCTGTCCGTGGCCGATGCCGCGACCTCCTTGGCCTTGTCCCACAAGCTCTTCTCGCTCATCTCCATCGCTCCTCTCGGTCAGTTCGTCCCCGGCCCGCGGCGGTTACGTGTGCGGCGTCTCCCCATCTCCTATCGGCGACGATGCCCACCTCCGCAATGGGACCTGGGCCCCATGGAGGAGGACGGCGGCCGGCTGCGCGGGGACGCCGTGGCTGCTACCATGGCGGCCGCATGTCCGCGATTCGCCTGATCGCTGTCAGCAAGGTGTGGGGCTTGACCCGGGCGGTCGACGACGTGAGCCTGACCGCCGATGCCGGGCGCCTGCTCGTCCTGCTCGGACCGTCCGGCTGCGGGAAGTCCACGACCTTGCGCCTCATCGCCGGGCTCGACGGCGTCAGCGCGGGTCGGATCTGGATCGGCGACACTGACGTCACCGATTTGCCGCCGGCCGCGCGGCGCCTGTCGATGGTCTTTCAGTCGTACGCCCTCTTCCCGCACCTCGACGTCCGCGAGAACATCGTCTTCGGCCTCAAGGTCCGGCGCGTGCCGGCCGCCGAGCGCGAGCGCCGGCTGGCCCGGGCGGTGGAGCTGCTCGGCATCGGCCCGCTGCTCGGCCGCCGCCCAGGCCAGCTCTCCGGCGGCCAGCAGCAGCGGGTCGCGCTCGGGCGCGCCATTGTGGCCGAGACGCCCGTGACCCTGATGGACGAGCCGCTGTCGAACCTGGACGCCCAGCTTCGCCAGGACATGCGGCGTGAGATCCGCGCCCTGCAGCAGCAGCTTGGTATCACGATGGTGTACGTCACCCACGACCAGGTGGAGGCCATGAGCATGGCCGACCGCATCGTCCTCCTCCGTGAGGGGCGCGTCGAGCAAGAGGCCACCCCGGACGCGCTGTACGCGCGGCCGGCCAGCGTGTTCACCGCGCGGTTCATCGGCACGCCTCCCATGAACGTGCTGCGACTGACTGACGGACTGGGCGGCGCCGTCATCCGGGGCGCCGGCGGGCCGGCAGTGCTCTCAACGCGCGGCGAGGGGTTCTTGCTCGGCCTGCGTCCCGAGGACGTCCGCCTGGACGGCGCCGGCGTCGCCGGCCGCGTGATCGACGGCGAGTATCTCGGCGCCGACACGATCG
>JBOHPM010000711.1:0-1929 GCA_050731715.1 Candidatus Rokuibacteriota bacterium | reverse complement strand
CGCCTTCCCGTACAGCTCGTCCCACTCCGGGATCGTGGCCGGGTCGTGCACGGTCAGCTCGCGAAGCTTGGCCAGAGGGACATAGAAGATGTCGAAGATCTCGCCGGCCTCTGGCTTGAGGCCGACCGCGGCCACCAGGACGAGCCGGCCGATCGCGCCCGGGCTCATCGTGGCGAGCTCCGCCGCCGTCCAGCCACCGAGGGAGTGGCCAATCACGTGGGGCGTGCCCAGACGCGCGGCGTCGATGAACCAGAGATAGAAGCGCGCGAGGTCGTCGACGCCCTCCATCCACTCGGCGTCGCCCGAGGCCCCGAAGCCGGGATGGGTCGGCGCCCACACCGTGTAGCGCTCCGCCACCTGGGCGAGCCACCGCGTCCACCCGCGATTGCCGCCGGCCCCGTGGAGCACCAGCAGCGGGTCGCCGCGCCCGCCGACCCAGGTGTGCACGTCGATCCCGCCGACTCGGATGGTCTCCTCGCGTGGCGACATGGGCGGTATTATGCGCCAACGGGGGGTCATCATGGATAGAGCAGCCACCTTTGTCTACGTGGGCAACGCCGACAGCAACGAGGTGTACGTGCTGCGGCTCGACCGGCCGAGCGGCGACCTCACCATGGTCGAGAAGGTGGCGATTCCCGGGATCAGCAAGCCCGGCACCTCGACGCCCATGGCCGTGAGCCCGGATCGCCGATTCCTCTACGTCGGGACCCGGGGGGAGCCCAAGATCGCCGCCGGCTTCGTCATCGATTCGGCCGGCGGTAAGCTCACGCACGTCGCCAGCGGACCTCTCGCCGACAGCATGGCCTACATCGCCACCGATCGGACGGGCCGGTTCCTGTTATCCGCGTCCTACCCGGGAAACAAGCTCACCGTGAGCCGGATCACGCCGCCGGGCACCGTTCAGCCGCCGCATCAGGTGGTGACGGACCAGCCCAACGCGCATTCGATCCTTGTGGATGCGACAAACCGCCACGTCCTGGCGCCCACGTTGGGCAACGACCGCGTCAACCAGTTCACGTTCGATGTGGCCACCGGGATGCTGACGCCGACCACCCCGCCCGCGGTTCGCTTGAAGGACAAGGCGGGACCCCGACACTTTGCCTTCCATCCGAACGGCAAGCTCGTCTACGTCCTCGGCGAGCTCGACGGGTCGGTTTACGTCTTCGACTACGACGCGGGGACGGGGCAACTCAGGGAAAAGCAGGTCGTGAGCGCGCTGCCGCCCGGCTTCTCGGGCAACCCCAAGGCCGCCGATCTGCACATCACACCGGACGGCACGTTCCTCTACGCGTCGGAGCGGACATCGAGCACGCTGGCCGGCTTCCAGGTGGATCCGGCGACCGGCACGCTGGCGCCCATTGGCAGCGTGCACACGGAGAAGCAGCCACGCGGCTTCAATATCGACGCGTCCGGCCGCTACCTGCTCGCCGTCGGTCAGCTCTCCCACGGCCTGTCGAGCTACCGGATCGACGGGAATAGCGGCACGCTCACCAAGCTCAAGGAATACCCGATGGGCCGGAACCCCAACTGGGTCGAGATCGTGGACCTCCCCTGAGCGGGAACGCGACCTAGCGCCAGAGCTGCTGAGAGGCCAGCCGCGCGCCTTCGGCCATCGCCCGGAGCTTGGCCCAGGCGATCTCCGGCTCGACCTGGCTGACCGGGCGCGCGAAGGTCGCGAAGCCGCAGTCGGTGCCGGCCATCACGCGCTCGCGGCCCACCACGTCCGCGTAGCGGACGAGGCGCTGGGCCACCAGCTCGGGGTGCTCGATGAAGTTGGTCGTGGAGTCGAGCACGCCGGGGATGATCACCTTGTCGTCGGGCAGGCGGATCTCCCGGAACACCACCCACTCGTGCTCGTGGCGGGGATTGGCCCCCTCGAACGACAGGGCCTGGGGACGGGCCTTGAGCACCACGCCGAGGATCTCCCGC
>JBOHPM010000710.1:0-1930 GCA_050731715.1 Candidatus Rokuibacteriota bacterium | reverse complement strand
CGCCGACCGTGGCGTCACCGATGTAGGCCAGGTGGGGGGCCTTGGCCCCCCGGCCGATCCTCGACTGCTTGACCTCCACGAAGTTCCCGATCCGCGCCCGCGCGCCGACGTGGACGTGGGGGCGCAGATGGCAGAACGGGCCGAGCTGGGCCCCCGCTTCGATGACGGCCTCGCTGAGCACGCAATAGGGCTTGAGCGTCACCCGCTCGGCGAGCCGACTCGCGCTGATCTGACAACCGGCCCCGATCACACATTCGGCCCCGATCTCCGTGGCGCCCTCGATCACCACGTTCGGATAGATCACCGAGTCCGGGCCGATGGCCACGGTGTCCTCGATGTAGGTGCTGGCCGGGTCGAGCAGCGTGACCCCGGCCTCCATCAGCGCGTCGAGGATCCGCCGGCGCTGGACGGCGGCCACGGCGGCGAGCTGGCGCCGGTCGTTGACCCCCTGGGCCTCCGTCGGGTCGGGCACAGCGACGGCTTCCACACGCGCGCCGCCGCGGGAGAGGACCCCGATCACGTCGGTCAGGTAGTACTCGCCCTGGTCGTTATCGGGTTGGACCGCGTCCAGCGCGGGCCAGAGCCGGCGCGCGTCGAAGCAGTAGACCGAGGTGTTGATCTCGTTGATCCGCCGCTGGTCGTCGGTGGCGTCACGCTCCTCCACGATGCGGCTCACCCGGCCCCGCTGCCGGAGCACGCGTCCGTACCCGTGCGGCGCCTCGACGTTGGCCGTGAGGATGGTCGCCGCGGCCCCCGTCGTGGCGTGGTGGGTCACGAGGCGCTCGATGGTCTCCGCGGTGAGCAAGGGCATGTCGCCGGGCAGCACGAGGATCGTCCCGTCGGCGCTGGCCTGGCGGGCCTGGAGCACGGCATGCCCCGTCCCCAGCCGCTCGCGCTGCACCACCGCGCGCACGCCGGGGCCCACGGCCTGAACCACGTCGTCGGCGTCTGGAGGCACTACGAGGACGATCTGATCCGAGAGCGTACGGGCGATGCGGAGGGCGTAGCCGATGAGGGGACGTCCCCACAACCGATGCAGCACCTTGGGCTGGCGCGAGCGCATGCGCTTGCCTTCGCCCGCCGCCAGAATGAGGATCGTGAGCGCATCCATTTTCGGTGCGTCTCATTCTAGCACCGGGCTTCCGGGCGACAGTCCTGTGTTGCCACCGGTGTAAAGAAGCCGGAACGGTCACTTCTGCGCCAGTTGGCCTATCCAGTGTCTCGCAGATGGGACAGCAGGCGGTCAATCCGTGCCGGAAGAGGCGAAGTAAATTCCAGGCGATCGTGAGTCACCGGGTGCAGGAAGCCCAGCTCGGCCGCGTGGAGCGCCAGGCCCTCTAGAGGCAACCCCGGGTGAGCCCGGGCACGGCCGTAGGTGAGATCACCCACCACCGCGTGCCCCAGGGAGACCAGGTGCACACGGATCTGATGCGTCCGACCGGTCTCGAGCCGTACCTCCAGGTAGGTGAACCTCGCGAATCGCTCCAGAACCCGGTAGCGGGTCACGGCACGCCGGCCCTTGCCCGGGGGCCGAATGGCCATCCGCTGCCGGTGGTGCGGATCGCGTCCGATGGGGGCGTCAACGACGCCCTGGTCGAGCCCGACCCGACCGTGCACCACGGCTCGGTACCGGCGGTGCACGGTGCGGCCGGCGAGCTGGCCGGTTAGCGACGCGTAGGCGGCGGCGTTCTTGGCGAGGACGAGCAGGCCCGAGGTCCCCTTGTCGAGGCGGTGCACGATACCCGGACGTCGAGGCCCGCCCACGCCGGCAGTTGCGGGCGCGTGGGCCAGGACCGCCGCCGCCAGCGTGCCGCTGGCGTGTCCGGCGCCGGGGTGGACCACCATGCCGGCCGGCTTGTCGACGACGAGGATATGCTCGTCCTCGTAGATCAGGGCCAGGGCGACGGGCTCGGGGGCGAGCGTCTCCGGC
>JBOHPM010000709.1:0-1934 GCA_050731715.1 Candidatus Rokuibacteriota bacterium | reverse complement strand
CCTCCCGAGCGTCTGAGGGTCAGTAGTCCTAGCAACCGTCCGGTTTGTCAAGCCCTTGTAGGCACGCGAGGGGACGAGCGCACCTCGACGGAGCGCCTCGCTCGGTGATTCCCGAGGCTCAGCATCGATCGACGGCCTTCCCTTGCGGCGCACGCTGACATACGCGACCTCACCCCCACCGTCGGGCGGGTCAGGCAACTTCGTTCGCGCTCGCTTCGGTGGGAGAGGCCCGGCGTCCTGCTAGGTGCGACGTTCCCCGAAGGGCGTCGTAGCCCGATCGACGTCGTTCCGGGCCCCTGCCGCCGATCTCCGGCAGGGGTCAGCCTCGAGCGCGTGGGGCGGTGCGGTTGTCCCGGTGCCTCCCTTCCGTCACGCTGGCGACTGGCGGCGGGCACGTCACGTCGCGCTGGTGGGCCTTTTCGGAGGTCGTCGCCATGACGGTCCTGCCCGCCGCCACCGACCCGGTCCAGCGCGCCGGGTCGTAGGCGCGCTGGTCGCGAAGCATGGCGAAGGCGAGGCGGTGCGCCCGGCGCCCGACGGCGACGGCAGCGACCGACGGGGGCTTGCCCCGCCCGATCAGGCGGCGGCGGTAGGCGCCGAACTCCGCATCGTGCTGCGACAGCCCCCGGCCGAGCTCGATGATCGCCGAGCGCAGCTCCGCCGACCCCTCCCGGGAGATGTGCTGGCCACCCCGCCGGCGCCCGGCCGACTCGTACAGGGCCGGCACGAGCCCGGAGGCCCGGTAGGCCGCCGCCGCATCCGGGAACCGGCCGGGGTCGCCGATGCCGGCCCCGTAGGCGGAGGCCCGGACGACCGCCACGCCGGGAAGGCTCAGCAGGACCGCAGCCGGCGTCTGGGGCAGGACCTCGGCAAGCGCCGCCTCCGCCGCGACGATCTCCCCCTCGACTGTAGCCAGCAGCGACAGGTCGGCGGCCAGCACCCGGCCCAGCGTCTGGCGCTCCTCCACAGGCAGGCGCAGGGCCACCCGTGCCGCCTCGACGACCTGGGCGGCCTTCGTCGTCTTGAGCATCACCCCCCGCCGGGCCACGAAGCGCCGCAGGCCCTCCACACCCTGGCGGCGCACCCGGTCGGGGTCGCAGATCCCGGTCACGATCACCCGCCCGGCACGGCTTGTGAGGATCTCCCTGAAGCAGCCGTCGAGGCCGGGGAACACGAGGTCGAGCTGGCCCACGACCTGGTTGGCCAGCGCCACTCGGGCGGCCACCTTGCGGCGGCGGTGGGCGACCCAGGCCGCCTGGGCGGCGAGCGCCCCCGTGCGGGTCGCCGGCGGGCGTCCCGAGCCACGGACCATGAGCTCGGCCATGGCGCCGAGGTCCCGGGCGTCGCTCTTGAGGCGTGCGAGCAGCTGCTGCGACCTCGACTCCTTGACGGCCCGGGGGTTGAGCTCCACCACCCCGTAGCCCCCAGCCCGCAGGCGGGCCACCAGGGTTCGGTGGTAGTGGCCGGCCGACTCGACGCCCACGCGGACCACCTCCGCCCGGCGGCCGGCCTCCGCCCGGGCGATCGCCGTCGCCAGGCGTCCGAAGCCCGTCTCCGTGAG
Organism: Candidatus Rokuibacteriota bacterium; assembly: GCA_050731715.1. Lineage (GTDB taxonomy): Bacteria > Methylomirabilota > Methylomirabilia > Rokubacteriales > CSP1-6 > 40CM-4-69-5. The sequence goes on along the minus strand of JBOHPM010000709.1, from coordinate 373 downwards.
GGCGAACTCGAACGGCTCGACGACGAGCTCGCCGTAGTGATCGGCGACGAGGGCAGACGCCGTGGACTTGCCGACATCGATCGGGACGACGAGGCACTGCCGCGGGTCACGGCCACGGACCCGGGACATGAACTGCGCTTGGAGCGGGCCACCGACGTGCGACATGACGATTCCCTCCTCGTGAGGATCGGTTGCCGATCCTCACGTTGAGACCTCGCCCTGCCCATCCGGCGGATCTCTACAGAGGGTGTATCAGCCCGCTACCACCTCCTTCAGCGGCACGCCGCCTGCCCGGCGGGCCTTCGACTCCTTCATGCGGAAGGACTCCCCGCTGGTGACCACCACGACGCTGTGGTGGGTGAGGCGGTCGAGC
>JBOHPM010000708.1:0-1936 GCA_050731715.1 Candidatus Rokuibacteriota bacterium | reverse complement strand
GCATCGCCGGGAAGTGCTCGGCCCGGGCGGCGGGAGCCCAGCGTTCGCTGAGATCCAGGAGCCAGCCGGCCCGGGCGAACTCCGGGACCCAGATGACGTCGAGCATGAGGACGTCGAAGCCCCCACTGCCCCCCTCGAGGTTGATGACGTAGAACTGATGCTGCACGTCGGCGGTCCAGGGGAGCGGCTCGTTCACCACGGTCACGCCCGGATGCCGGCGCTCGAAGTCGCGCAGCAGGTCAGGCAGCGGATCGCCCGGGGAAGGCATGCGCGAGTGCCGGAGGACCAGGCGCACCCCCGACTCGCCAGGCTCCCAGCGGCCGCAGGCGACGAGGAGCAGCACCAGGAGGCACCAGAGCACCCACGCCAGCATCACGCTGTGGAGTAGAATCGCACCAGCCCGCGCGGAAAGCGAGGAGGCATCGTGGATTTTTCCCTGACCGAGCAGCAGGCGTTGATCCGCAAGGAGGTGGCCACGCTGGCCCGATCGTTCCCGCTCGACTACTGGCGAGAGAAAGATCGCCGGGCGGAGTACCCGTGGGAGTTCGTGCAGGCCTTCGCCGCCGGGGGCTGGCTGGGCGTGATCATCCCCGAGGAATACGGGGGCTCGGGGCTCGGCGTCACCGAAGCCTGTCTGCTCCTGTACGAGATCTGTGCCGCCGGCGCGGGAACCAGCGGCGCCTCGCCCATTCACTTCTACGTGTTTCCGCCCATGCCGATCATCAAGCATGGCAGCGCAGAGCTCAAGCGTCGCGTGCTCCCGCGCATCGCCACCGGCGAGATCGTGATGTCGTTCGGGGTGACCGAGCCGAACGCCGGCACCGATACCTCCCGCATCGAGACCCGCGCCGAGCCGTGCGGTGATCGCTTCGTGGTTCATGGCCGCAAGGTCTGGAACACCAACGCCCGCCAGGCCACGCACATCCTGCTGCTGGCCCGTACGGCGCCCCGGGACCCGGCCACGCCGTTCGCGGGCCTGACGCTCTTCTTCACCGACTTCGATCGGGCCCGGATCACCGTGCGAGAGATCGACAAGCTCGGGCGGGCCGCCGTCGACTCCAACGAGATCTTCATCGACGGCCTGGAGATCCCCGTCGGGCACGTGGTGGGGGAAGTCGGGCGGGGGTTCTACCATCTCCTCGATTCCCTCAATCCCGAGCGTATCCTCACCGCCATCGAGGCCGTTGGCATCGGCCGTGCCGCGCTCGAGCGCGCCGTCCAGTACGCCAGGGAGCGGGTCGTCTTCGACCGTCCCATCGGGCAGAACCAGGCAGTGGCCCATCCGCTGGCCCTGGCGGGAGCCAAGCTGGACGCGGCCGAGCTGATCACGCTGAAGGCGGCGTGGCTGTTCGATCACGGCCGGCCCTGCGGCGCCGAGGCCAACACCGCGAAGCTCCTGGCCGCCGAGGCCGGTTTCGAAGCCTGTGACGTGGCGGTGCAGACGCACGGGGGCTACGGCTACGCGAAGGAGTTTCACGTCGAGCGTCTCTGGCGCGAGGTCCGTCTGTACAAGATCGCGCCCGTCTCCCAGCAGATGGTGCTCAACTACCTGAGCGAGCACGTGCTGGGCCTGCCCCGCAGCTACTGAGCCATCGCCCCCGCTCCCGGATCGTTGACAGTCCGCCGGCGTGCCTGCTAGGTCTGGAAAGGACCCCCTATGGCAGCCCCTAGTGCGTTTTCACTAGCGTGACGGCTCCGGTCAAACGCCGGGTCCTGGTGGTGGACGACGCCGGCGAAGTGATCGTCCTGTGCGTCAACATGCTCCAGTCGCTCGGCTACGCCGTCAAGGGGGCGAATCGTCCGGAGGTGGCGCTCGAGCTCGTCGGCAGGGAGGCGTTCGATCTCATGATCGTCGACTACCGGATGCCGGACATGGACGGCTTCGAGGTCTTCGCGCAGGCGCGGGCCCGGCGCCCCGAGATGGCGGTTCTGCTCC
>JBOHPM010000707.1:0-1942 GCA_050731715.1 Candidatus Rokuibacteriota bacterium | reverse complement strand
AGGTGACAGCGTCCTGCGAGTCACAGGAACACTGCACCACACGCCGGCACCGGCGAGACCGTGGTGTGCGTTCTCTAAAAGATGACACCCTTTTTCTCTAAATTCTGTCACCCCTGAGGGCCTCCGGTTTTACTTGCAGCCTCCGTGTGGGATTACGCCCAGGGGAGGCCAAGGAGGATGCTCAGGATGCTCGATCGACACGCCGTCCAGGAGATGCGCCGCGCCGGGCTCACGGCCCGGGCAATCGCGCAGCAGTTCGGGGTGTCGGTACGGACGGTGCGGCGGATTGGCCGCGAGCCGCCGGTCACCGACGGGGCGGAGGGAGCGGCGCGCCAGGCCCGGGGGATCGGCCGGCCGGGGGTGCGCGAGCCGGTCCGGGTCCGGGTGGCGGCGCTGGTGGCCGACGATCCCACGCTGCCGCCGGGGGAGATCGCGCGGCGGTTACGGGAGGAGGGGACGCCGCTCGGCTTGAGCACCGTGTACCGGGTGCTCGGTGGGGTGCGCGCCACGCTGCCGGCCGAGCTCCTGGTCCGCTTTGAAGGGGTCGCCGGGGAATTTGCCCAGTTCGATTTCGGCGAGGTCAGCGTCCGGCTGGTCGAGGGGACGCGCCGGGCGGTGCACTTCGCGGCCTACCGCCTCAAGTACTCCCGCTGGATGCATGTGGTGCTGGTGCCGAACGAGCGGGTCGAGGCCCTGGTCCGCAGTCTCCTCGCGAGCTTCGCGGCGTCGGGCAACGGCGTGCCGCTCCGCGTCGTGTTTGACAATCCCAAGACCGTGGTCCTCAAGTACGAGGACCAGCGGCCGGTGTGGAATCCGACGCTGGCGCAGGTGGCGATCGACTACGGCTTCACGGTGGAGCGGTGCACGCCGCACCAGCCGCAGCAGAAGGGCGCGGTCGAGAATCTGGTGGGCTTCGTCAAGCGCAGCTTCTTCCGCGCCCGGCACTTTCAGGACCTCGACCGCGATCTGCCGGAACAGCTCGCGGCCTGGCTCACCGAGGTGAACACGGTCCGCCCCTGCCGGGCCACTCGCGAGATTCCGGCGGCCCGGCTGCCCGCGGAGCAGGGCCGGCTCAAGCCGCTGGCCGTCCCGCCCGCCGACTATGGGCTGCGCTTCGCGGTCACGGTGGGCCCGACGGCGATGGTGACGCACCAGGGGATCCGCTACGCGATGCCCGCCGCGGCGTGCGGGCTCCCGGCCACGCTCTGGCTCTACCCCGATCGCGTGAAGCTCGTCACGGCGGGGAGCCGCCACGAGGCGGTGCATCCGCGCTTCCCCGCGCAGGGCACCGTGAGCTACCTGCCCGGCCAGCGGGCCGCCCAACTCGCCGCTGTCGCCGGGGCGCGCAAGCGCCTCTACTTCATGCGGGAGCGGCTGCTGGAGCTGGGACCCGTCGGCGAGGGGTACCTCACCGAGCTGATCCATCAGCGCCCGCACACGTGGAAGGGCGATGTCGAGCGGCTCTTCGCGCTGCTCGAGGAGCTGGGGGAGCCGCGGATGCGCACCGTGCTGCAGCGCGCGCTCTTTCAGCGGCTGATCGGGGCTGAGTACGTCGTCCGCCTCGCCGCGCGGCTCGAGGAGGTGGCCTCATGACCCGCGGCCCCCGCCGGCGCGCCCGTGCCCCGCGGCAGCCTGCTCTGCCCGCCTGCGACCTCGACGGGATGCTGCGCCGCCTCCACCTCCCTACCGTGCGCCGGCTCTATGCCGAGCTCGCCACCCGCGCGGAGGCCGAGGGCATGAGCTACCACACGTACCTGGAGACCTTGATCGCCGAAGAAGTCGCCCACCGAGCGGAGACGCGGCTCACCCGCGCGGTACGCGGCGCGCGCTTCCCCTTTCTCCGCACCATCGACGACTTCAACTTCACCTTCCAGACGGCGCTCCGGCTCCAGATGCTCGGGAGCTATCTGGGCCCCGAGCTCGTCACCGAAGGGCGCAACGC
>JBOHPM010000706.1:0-1946 GCA_050731715.1 Candidatus Rokuibacteriota bacterium | reverse complement strand
GCCGTGCTTCATCTCGCCGCCGGCATACCCCTCGGCGTGGATGTAGGAGATCTCCTTGAGCTTGAGCGCGCCCTCCAGCGCGATCGGATACTGCAGCCCCCGACCCAGGTAGAGGAAGTCGCGGGCGCTCGCCAGTTGCCGGGCCAGCCCCGCGATCTGCTCCTCCAGCTCCAGTGTCTGTTCGATCAGCCGGGGCACCTCCACCAGATCGTGGATTCGCTTGCGCACGTCCTCGGCGGTCAGGGCGTCACGCTGGCGGCCTAGCCAGAGACCCAGGAGGTAGACGGCGACGATCATGGCCGTGAAGGCCTTGGTGGAGGCGACGCCGATCTCGGGCCCGGCGTGCATGTAGATGGTGCCGGTGGCCTCCCGGGCCAGGGCCGAGCCCACCACGTTGGTGATGGAGACGATCGGACAGCCTTTGAGGCGAGCCGCCTTCACCGCGCCGATGGTGTCGGCGGTCTCCCCGGACTGGGACACGGCCACCACCAGCGTCTCGGGACCCACGATCGCATCGCGGTAGCGGAACTCGGAGCCGAGGTCCGACTCCGCGGGCAACCCGGCCAGGCGCTCGATCATCGCCCGGCCCAGCATGGAGGCGTGGGCGGCCGTGCCGCAGGCCACAAAGACCACGCGCTGCAGCGCGCGCACGGTCGCGGGATCGAGGTTGACATCCGGCAGCACCACCGTCCCCGTTTCCGGCGCGATCCGGCCGCGGAAGGTGTCGGTCACGGCCCGGGGCTGCTCGTAGATCTCCTTGAGCATGAAGTGCCGGTACCCACCCTTTTCCGCCATGAGAGGATCCCACAGGATGCGGACCGGTTCCCGCTGCACCGGCTGGTCGTCCAGCGTGGACAGCACCACGCCGTCGGTGGTGATTACGGCGACGTCGCCATCCTCCAGGATCACGATGTCGCGCGTGTGGGACAGGATCGCCGGGATGTCGGAGGCGATGAACATCTCACCGTGGCCCAGACCGATGACCACGCTGCCGGCCCCGTGCTTGGCCGCGACCATGCGCCCGGGCGCCGCGCTGGACAGCACGCCGATTGCATAGGAGCCCTTGAACTCGCCCAGAGCCCGCTTGACCGCGGTCTCCAGCCGTCCCGTCGTCTTCAGATAGTGCTCGATCAGGTGGGCCAGCACCTCGGTGTCGGTCTCGGACTTGAAGACGTGGCCGTCGGCCTTGAGCCGTTCCTTGATCTCCAGATAGTTTTCCAGAATGCCGTTGTGGACGACGACCAGCGTGCCCGAGCAGTCGGTGTGGGGGTGCGCATTCTCGTCGGACGGCCGGCCGTGCGTGGCCCAGCGCGTGTGGCCCACGCCGAGCGAGCCGCTGAGTGGCCGCTCCTTGAGGATACCTTCCAGGGTCTTGATGCGCCCGGCGGCCCGCTGGATCTGAAGCTGGCCGGCGCCGTCGAGCACGGCGATGCCGGCCGAATCGTATCCGCGGTATTCCAGACGCTTGAGGCCCTCCACGATGATCCCGACCGCGCTCTTGTCCCCCACGTATCCCACGATGCCGCACATCGCTATTCGTCCTTCCCGCTCGGTGCCGACTTGCCACCCCGCCGGGCTGCCCGCCGGGCGGCCCAGCCCTCCTTGACCACTTGCGTCGAGCGCTCCACGGCCAGGGCGCCCGGCGGCACGTCCTTGGTGATCACGGAGCCGGAGCCGATGTACGCTCTCTCCCCGATCGTCAGCGGGGCCACCAGGCTCGCATTGCTCCCGACGAAGGCGCCATCACCGATGACGGTCTGACTCTTCGTCAGGCCGTCGTAGTTGCAGGTGATGGCCCCGGCGCCCACGTTGACGTTTTCGCCGACCGTGGCGTCACCGATGTAGGCCAGGTGGGGGGCCTTGGCCCCCCGGCCGATCCTCGACTGCTTGACCTCCACGAAGTTCCCGATCCGCGCCCGCGCGCCGACGTGGACGTGGGGGCGCAG
>JBOHPM010000705.1:0-1946 GCA_050731715.1 Candidatus Rokuibacteriota bacterium | reverse complement strand
TGGAGGCCCGGGGCCTCGACGTCCTGCTGGGCGACTATCAGGTCCTGTGGGGGGCCCGGCTGCAGGTGAGCGAGGGGGAGGTCGTGGCCCTGCTGGGGCCCAACGGGGCCGGCAAGTCCACCCTCATGAACACGGTCTCGGGCCTGCTCCACCCACGTGCCGGTGAGATCGTGTTCCGCGATCGCGCCATCGCCGGCCTGCCGGCGCACCGGATCGTGCGCGAAGGCCTGAGCCATGTGCTGGAGCGGCGGCGGCTCTTCCCCTATCTCACGGTGCGCCAGAACGTGCTGCTCGGCGCCTACCACCCGGCAGCCCGAGTCGGGCGCCAGGCGCAGCTCGCCTGGGTGAGCAAGCTGTTTCCCTTGATACAACAGCGCGCCGACCAGCTGGCCCACACCCTGTCCGGTGGCGAGCAGCAGATGGTGGCCATCGCCCGCGGCCTCATGACCCGACCCCGGCTGCTCATGATCGACGAGCCCTTCCTGGGCCTGGCCCCCCGTATCGTGGACGAGATCACCGAGGTGATCCGCCGGATCAACGGCGAGGGGGTGACCATCGTCTTCATCGAGCAGAACGTGGAGCGTGCGCTGGGCCTGGCCCACCGGGGCTACGTGCTGGAATCGGGGCGGACGGTGCTGGAGGGACGGTCGGTGGAGTTGCTGCGGTCGCCGGAGGTGCGGCGGATTTTCCTGGGCGGGTGAGGCGAGCCTCCCCGCCGGTCAGCGAATGACGACCGGGGGCCTATCCCACCCGCGGGCGGCGCGCATCTCCGTGCGGAGGCGCTCCGTCGCCACCAGGTCTACCTCGCCGCTCTCGAGCAGGAGGACGACGCCGTAGTCGCTCCGCGCCGACTCCCGGCTGACGAGCTCGTTCCTGACGTCCCGCGCTACCCGCGCCGGCTCGCGGTCGAGGGGATCGCCCCAGCCCCCCGTCCCGGGTTGGTCGTGGTGAAAGATGTCGCCCCGGTTGATGGTCATCGTGAGCTTGGCGGGCAGCAGCCGATTGTCGGTGCCGGGGTTCAAGGTGTTCAGGGACGGCCGGCCCGGCTGGCCGCCATAGAGACCGTAGGGGCGAAACGTCCGGCGGTCGCTCCGCACCTGGAGGACCGCCTCCGCCTCCAGGAGCCGGTAGGCGCGCCGCATGCTCGTCCCGCCGCGGTACTTGCCGGGGCCCCCCGAGTCCTGCACGAGCTCGCAGCAGAGGATCTCGATCGGCTGCTCCGTCTCCGTCACCTCCACGGACGGAAGGCACATGTTGGCGTAGAGGTTCGCGTTGCCGTCGAGGCCGTCGGCCCAGGGCCGCGCCCCCCACGCTGAGCAGACGAACTCTACGAAGATGAACGGGCGGCGGTCAGGGGAATAGCCGCCGATCGAGACGCCGGTGTTGCCGCCTTCGCCGGCTGCCATGACGCGGTCGGGGAGCATCTGGGCCAGAGCCCCGAAGCAGCAGTCGATCATGCGGAAACCGGTCAGGCCCCGGGCCGCCGAGGCGGCGGGCAGCACGGCGTTGGCGATGGTCCCGGACGGCGCGATGACATCTATGACCCGGTAGAAGCCGGAATTAGTCGGGATGTCGTGGGAGAGCACCGACTTGAGGCACGTGTAGGTCGCCGCCTTGGTGTAGGAGAGGGTGTTGTTGATGGCCCCCTTCACCTGCGGCGAGGTGCCGGTCCAGTCGGCCACGAGCCTGTCGCCCTCCTTGCGGATCGTGACCTTGAGCCGGATGGGCTTGCCGACCTCGATGCCGTCGTCGTCGATGTAATCCTCGAAGCTCCACTCCCCGTCCGGCAGCTCGCTCACGGCCGCCCGCGTCAGGCGCTCCGTGTAGTCCAGGATCTCGTCCGCGTAGGCCTTCACCTGCTTGACGCCGTGGCGCTCAACCAGCCGGAGGAACCCCTGCTCGGCGATGTGGCAGGCCGAGAGCTGGCGCGGAGGTCCCCCAGGACC
>JBOHPM010000704.1:0-1947 GCA_050731715.1 Candidatus Rokuibacteriota bacterium | reverse complement strand
CTCCATGACCTCGCGCTCGCCCTTACGCAGCCTGGTCAGGAGCCCGTCGAGGCGGGCGTTGAGCTGCCCCAAGCGAGTCTTGGCTTCGCCCGCCGGCGCCTCGTCGGCGGCGATGCCGAGCCGCCGGCGTAGCGCTTGCACCGCGCCGGTCAGGCGGTCGAGATCCAGGGACAGCGGCCGGCTCACCCGGACCGGCGCCACCAGGGGGGCGAAATCGCTGATGATCTTTCGCTTCTCATCCTGGTCTTCGGGGATGAGGAGGAGCACCGAGTCGATCTCGGACACGCTGCCCAGCCGGCTGAACGCGGCCTGCTTGTGCCGGACCTCGTCCAGCGACTTCGCGCTGGCCAGGGCCGCGAACCCGGAGCGGTGCGCCGTCGCCAACACCTTCTTCTCCCAGGCGACCGATTCCGTGCCCTTGGCCTGGAGATTGAGCAGGTTGTAATCGAACCGGACGCCGAACAGGCCCCAGATCGATACGACGGTGATGATCAGCGTCAGGACGAGCACCGTCCTGGGATGGGCGGCGACCCAATCGAGCAGGGGCACCCGGACGCGCTCGAGCTCCAGGGCGCGCGGCAGGGTTGGGGGAGCCTGGCTGGCGCGCCGGCCGTCGACGAGCATGATCGTGGCCGGGAAGACCGTCATCATGGCCACCCAGGACAGCAGAATGGCGTTGCCCGACACGATGCCCAGTTCTTGAAGTCCGCGGAAGTCGGTGAAGGCCAGCACGTAGAAGCTGCCGGCGGCGGTCAGGGCCCCCAGCAGCGTGCCCGGGCCGCTGCGGACGGCGCACACGTGAAGGGCCTCGGCCAGGCTTCGGCCCAGGAAGCGCTCCTCGTCGTAGCGGAACAGGAAGTAGATGCCGTAGTCGATGCCGATGCCGATGACGATCGAGATGAACATCACCGAGAACAGCGAGAGATGGCCGATGACCAGGGTCACCAGCCCGATCGCCCAGGCCAGGCTGATGGCCAGCACCGCCAGCATGAGGATCGGCTTGACCAGCCGGCGAAAGGCCAGCAGCAGCAGCACCAGCGTGAGCGCGAACGACAACAGCGACGCCTTCTCGCTGTCTTCGAAGGCGGTGGTCATCTCGTCGTTGGACAGCGCCGGCTTGCCGGTCACGCCGACGTTGACGGTGGGGAACTGCGGCCGCAGGGCGGCGATGACGCCGCGGACCGCCTCGATGGCGTGGCGGTTGCCCGTGAAGCTCCCCGTATCGTTCTCGGGCTCGGCCAGGATGAAGAGCAACCGTTGATCGTCGGACAGGAAGTAGCCGGCGCTCGGATCCTCCTCGGCCGAGAACAGCCCGCCCCACGGCGAACGGTAGGGCGTCGGCTTGTCGAGCCGCGCCGCCATCTGCTCGACGAGGTTCTCGATGAAGCGGAAGTCGCTGGAGGCCCCCACGGGGCCCAGCCCGAGGTCCAGGAAGCCGGACACGAACGCCCCCGCGACTTGCGTGGCTAGCCCGTCGACGAGCTGGTCCAGGGTGGGGCGGACCGCGAAGGCCTCCATGAACTCCTGGTAGTCGAAGATCCGGTCGCGGATCTCGGCCAGCTTGTCCTTGTTGAGGTAGAGGAGCGCCCGGCCCTCGAACTGCTTGGGGTCGATGCGGTAGGCGATGCGGCGCAGTGGCGCCTGGCGGATGCGCAGCTCCCGTACCAGCCGCGAGGCGTACACGGTGGCCTCGGGCAGCGTGCGGGCCTCCACCACGATGACGAGATCGTCCAGCTCGCCGAACTCGCGGTCGTACTCGACGAACCGCTCGACGTAGGGCAGGCCCTGGGGGAGCAGGGCCCGGGTCGAGGTGGCCAGGACCAGGCTGGTGACGGCGTACCACACGGAGGCCGCGGCCAGCAGGAGCGCCACGGCCACGGTGAGGACGGGGAACGCGCAGGCCGCGCGCACAAGCTGGCCCAGGGCGCGGCCAGTCGGGTTGACCGC
>JBOHPM010000703.1:0-1948 GCA_050731715.1 Candidatus Rokuibacteriota bacterium | reverse complement strand
CGGGCCCGGGCCTCGACCATGTGGAAATAGATGGCGCTGGCGTCGACGCTGGCCAGGCCCTCCCGGAACTCCGCCAGGGTCGTGGCCTGTGGCCCCAGCGCCACCTGCACGATGTGCGACTGCTGGAAGTGGAAGGCGCGGCCGGCCTCGGCCCGGGGCACCGTGCTCAGGCGGCGCAGATGGTCGTTGATGATGGTGACCAGCTCTTCGCGCAGGGCCTCCAGGTCGGGGAACTCGAAGGGGTCTACCACGGCCAGCCGCTCGGCCAGCGCCTGGTCGCGCACCTCCACGGCAACCCAGCGGGCGAAGTCGTTGCCGTAGGCCGTGGTGAGCGGGCGATGGCGCAGGAAGTAGCCGTGGGTGTGATAAAAGACCGCGCCGGCCGGCACCTCCTCGAGCCGGTCCATGAGCTCGCGCTCGTCCAGGGCCTGCCGGTCCAAAGCCTGGCGAAGCTCGACGCAGCCGACGAAGGTGAAGGGGGCGGCGGCCGTCTTCAAGCCGCCTCCGTCACCAGGAGGGCCACGGGAAAGCTGGCGAACAGGCTCCCGGCGTCGATGCCGCCGTCCCTGGCCGTCAGGCACTCTCCCGTGAACGCGTTGACGAAGCGGTCTCCCACCTCGGCGGGCACGGCCACCCGGGTTCCCTCCCCCCAGTACTGCGGTCCGAGCGGCGGCTCCTCGACGTCCCGCCGGGCCAGCAGGCGGGGAACCACGGTGAGCGCCGCCTGGCCCGATACCTGGCGGGCAAAGGCGCACAGATGCTCGGCGAGCGGGCCCTCGCCGTCGAGCGGACGGTAGGCGCCGGCCGCGAAGAGCGCGGCATGCCGGCTCCGGCAGGCCAGGGCTTGCCGGATCACGAAAAGCTTGATGTGGCCATCCTCCCAGCGCTTCGTCAGGTCCTGAGCCAGCCCGACCAGGTCGTGGCCGCTCTCGATCTCGGCTACGAGGGCCTCCAGGACCCGCCGGCGCAGCGCGAAGTCCACCGGCCGACGGTTGTCCGGGTCTACCAGACTAAGGTCCCACAGCTCGCCGCCCTGATAAAAATCGGGGACGCCGGGCGCGGTGATCTTCACCAGGGTCTGGGCCAGCGTGTTCAGCATGCCGAAGCGCGCCACGCGCTGCTGGAAGGGCATGAAGTCGGCGAGGAAGCGGGCCGACCGGGCGGGATCGAGGATCGCCTCGGCGAACCGGTCGAGGGCCTCGTCGTAGCGGACGTTGGGCTCGATCCAGCTGGTGTGAGACTTGGCCTCGTGGATGGCCTTGTAGAGGTAGCCGCGCAGCCGCTCGGCACTGATGGGCCAGGCCCCCACGAGGGTCTGATAGATGAGGTACTCCGTGTTGGCGCCCGGAGTGGGCTTGCCGTCCACCATCGTCCGGTGCCGGCGGTTCAGCTTCTGCCAGGTGCTCATGCGGCGGCGCCACTCGGCGACCATCTCGGGCAGCACGTTGAGCCGGGCCCGCACATCTTCCCCCCGCTTGGTGTCGTGGGTGGCCGTCGGGCTCAGGCTCTGGGGCGACGTGCGTTGCCGCTCGATCATGGCGGCGTGGAACTCGGCCAGGGGAGTGCCAAAGCGGGCCGGATCACCCCCGACCTCGTTGAGGGAGACGAGCCGGTTGAAGCGATAGAGGGTGGTGTCCTCGTAGCCCTTGGCCATGACGGGCCCCGTGATCTGCTGCACGCGCATCGCGAACTCCAGGCGCTCGCGCCGATCGGTGTCGTCCGCCCACGGCGGATGGCGCAGGAGCAGGATGTCCTGGATCCAGTCGTAGATGGACGCGCTCATCGTCGGCGTGCGTCGGCGGGCCTGGGCCACGGCCCGGGTGATGTACTCCCGGTCGGCCTCGCTGGGGCCGGCGTCCTCCCCGAGGTAGGTCCGGTAGACGGGGAAGTTCGCGATGATCTCCCGCAGCGCCCGGGTCAGGCTCGGCAGCGTGAAGTCGCGGGACGA
>JBOHPM010000702.1:0-1949 GCA_050731715.1 Candidatus Rokuibacteriota bacterium | reverse complement strand
TCAGCCTGGACGAGATGCTCTACTTGCTGCGCGCCTTCGTGCAGGCCGACACGCTCATGCGCGAGTCACCCCACCCCCGGGTGGAGCTGGAGGTCGCCGCCGTGTGCGCGACCCGGCGCCCGGTGCCCCAGGCCATCGACGATGTCCTGCGTCGCCTCGATGAGGCTCAGGCGCGGCTCGCGCAATACGGGCCCGGCCCGTCGGCGGCGGCGCCCGTCCAGGAGAATCTGCTTGCCGACCGGCCTGCGCCGCTGCCGCGGACCCCCCAGCCGGCTCCCCGCGAGGCGGCGCCCCGGCCGGCGAGCGCGGCGCCCGCGCCGCCACCAGCTGGCGAGGACCTGGCCACCGTGTGGCAACGGGTCGTCGATGAGGTGATGCGCAAGAAGCCGGTGCTGGGCGCCGTGCTGGCCCAGGCCACGCCGCTCAGCGTGGCCGGCGGTGAGCTCACCATCGCGGTGGCGGGGAACCATTTCCACCGCGAGCTGCTGGCCGACCGGGCCAACCGGGAGCTGGTGCTGGCCGGCGTTCGCCGGTGGCTCCGGGACGTCGAGCGGCTCAGGGTGAGCGAGTCGACCGGCGCCGGTCCGGACGTGGCCGCGCACCCGGCCGTGCAGGCGGCGCTCGCAGAGTTCGAGGGCGAGGTGGTCGCGGTGCGCCCGCGGCCATCGGAAGGAGAGGGGCAGTGAAGGGTTTCGGCAACCTCATGAAGGAAGCGCAACGGCTGCAACAGCAGATGCAGGAGCTCCAGGAGCAGGTCGCGCAGAAGAAGGTCCAGGCGACGGCGGGAGGCGGCATGGTGACGGTCGAGGTCAACGGCCGCCAGGAGATCCTGGCCATCAAGATTGACCCCGAGGTCATCAGCCGGGACGATCCCCAGATGCTGGAGGACCTCGTGCTGGCCGCGTGCAACGAGGCGCTGCGCAAGTCGCGGGAGCTCGTGCAGCAGGAGCTGGGCAAGCTCACCGGCGGGTTGAAGATCCCCGGGCTGAGCCCGTAGCTGACGGTGGCCCACTACCCGGAGCCGGTCGCCCGGCTCATCGATGCCCTGCAGCGGCTGCCGGGGATCGGCCCCAAGACGGCCCAGCGACTCACGTTCTTCCTGCTCAAACGGCCGGTCGAGGAGGTCCGCGAGCTCAGCGAGGCGCTGCTGGCCGTGAAAGAGCGCATCGTCTACTGCCGCGTGTGCTTCAACGTCACCGACCTGGACCCCTGCCGTATCTGCGCCGATCCCGCCCGTGACAGCCGCCTGCTCTGTGTCGTCGAGGAGCCCAACGACCTGCTGGCGATGGAGCGGACGGGCGAGTACCGGGGTCAGTACCACGTGCTGCTGGGCGCGCTCTCCCCGCTGGATGGCATCGGGCCCGAGGATCTCAAGGTGCGCGAGCTGCTGGCTCGCCTGGACGCCGGCGGGACTACCGAGGTGATCCTCGCCACCAATCCCAACGTGGAGGGTGAGGCCACGGCGCTCTATCTGGCCAAGCTCCTGCGCCCGCTCGGCATGCGGATCACGCGGATCGCCCGCGGGCTGCCGGTCGGCGGGGACCTCGAGTACGCCGATCAGGTCACGCTCTCCAAGGCCCTCGAAGGTCGTCGCGAAATGGGGTAGCGCCTACGGTTCAGAGCCGGCTGCTGTTCCTCGATGGCCTGCGCGGCGTCGCGCTCGTCCTGATGGTGCTCAATCACACCTCGCGCTGGTGGCTGGACGTGCCCATGGGCTGGGGACGCTACTACCTGATCTACGGCAGCGTCATCCTGCCGGCGTTCATCTTCCTGTTCCTCGTCGGCTTCTGCCTGGCAATCTCGTACCGGCGATCCATGGGACGGGGCGGGGTGCTTCCCGCCCTGCTCAAGTATGGCCGGCGCGGACTTGAGGTGATAGCCGCCGGGCTCCTCCTCAATCTGCTGGTCTTCCCCAAGGACCCCATCTGGAGCGGCGGGGTGTTACAGAC
>JBOHPM010000701.1:0-1955 GCA_050731715.1 Candidatus Rokuibacteriota bacterium | reverse complement strand
GCACGGCGGCTGGGGACAAGCCGGTGAGCGACGGGGAGCGGACGGTGGATCACAGCTGGATTCCCTGGATAAACCCCTCGATGGTCTTGCGTAGCTTGGGGTCCTCCTGGGTCAGGGTCTGGATCTTGTCCACCGCGTGCAAGACGGTCGTGTGGTCCTTGCCCCCGAAGGAGCGGCCGATTTCGGCGAGTGAGGCGTGCGTGAGCTGCCGGGCCAGGTACATGGCGACCTGGCGCGGGAACGCCACGGCCTTGGTTCGGTTCTTGGCCTTCAGGTCGGAAATCTTGACGCCGAAGTAGTCGGAAACCTTGCGCTGCACCTGCTCGATGGTGATGATCCGTTCCTCTTCGCCCCAGAGATCGGCCAGCACCTCTTGGGCCAGCTCCACGCTCATCTCCCGGCCCGTGAGGGCGCAGAAGGCGATCATGCGGGTGAGCGACCCTTCCAGCTCGCGGATGTTGGACTTGACGCGCCCGGCGATGAGGTAGGCCACGTCGTCGGTCAGGCGCACGCGCTCCACCGCGGCCTTCTTCTTGAGGATGGCCACGCGGGTCTCGAAATCCGGGGGTTGGATGTCCGCGATGAGCCCCCACTCGAAACGCGAGCGCAACCGCTCCTCGATCTCGGGGATGTCCTTGGGCGAGCAATCGCTGGACACGATGATCTGCTTGCGCGACTCGTAGAGGTCGTTGAAGGTATGGAAGAACTCCTCCTGCGTCCGCTCCTTGCCTGAGATGAACTGGATATCGTCGATGAGGAGCAGATCCATGTTGCGATAGCGGGCCCGGAATTCCGCGGTGCGGTCGTAGCGGATGGCGTTGATGAGCTCGTTGGTGAAGCGCTCGGACGACAGGTAGACGACGCTCGTGCCCGGGAACAGGCGCAGCACCTGGTGGCCGACGGCGTGGAGGAGATGGGTCTTGCCCAGGCCCACGCCGCCGTAGATGAACAGCGGGTTGTAGGCGCGGGAGGGGAGCTCGGCCACCGCCTGGCACGCCGCCCCGGCGAACTGGTTGGAGGAGCCGACCACGAAGGCGTCGAAGGTGTACCGGGGATTCAGCCCCTCGCTTCGGCTCGGTGCCGGACTGGCCACGGGCGTTGTGGGGACCGCGGGCTCGGAAGGCGGCGAGTCGTCCACGACGATCGTCACGCGCGGATGTCCACCGACGCACTCCTGAGCGGCGGTCTGCAGGGCGTCCAGGTGATGCTGCGCGAGCCAGTCGCGCGAGAAGCGGTTCGGGGCACCGATCCTCAGGTGATCCCCCTCGACGGCGACGAGCCGACAGGGGCGGAGCCATGAGTCCAACACGGCGGGTGGCAGGCGGCGGCCCGCCGATTCAAGCATGCGCGCCCAAAGGCTATCTAACACAGGCCGGGACCCCACTTACGCACACGGTTATCCACACGTGTGGATAGCTGCACGCGGGCTGGAGATGTAATTACACGGGCTCGAACGACCACACGCCAGACACCAAAGCCGCCATCGGGTTGGGATGGCGCGCACCTTAGCACAGGGGAAAAACGGCCCGCAAGTGGCTCCGTAAGTTGACTTGCCGGACGGCGGTGACTAGACTACGTCGGCTTAGGACTACAAAGGGGACACACGTTCATGAAGCGGACGTTTCAACCCAATCAGCGCCACCGGAAGAAGACGCACGGCTTCCGGGCGCGGATGAAGAGCAAGGGCGGACGTGCGGTGCTCAAGCGCCGGCGGGCCAAGGGGCGCAGACGGCTGACCGTTTAACGGGCCGGTTCCCTCGCAGCGAGCGGTTGACCAGCGGCGCCGAGATCCAGGCGCTTTTTCAGCAGGGCAAGCGAATCGACAAGCCATCCCTGATTGTGCTCTGGCGCGAGGCCGAAGCCCCATGCCGCGCCGGGTTCGCCGTGACCCGGCAGGTGCGCGGGTCGGTGCGCCGTAACCGCGCCCGGCGCCGCCTGCGTGAGGCGTTCCGGGC
>JBOHPM010000700.1:0-1956 GCA_050731715.1 Candidatus Rokuibacteriota bacterium | reverse complement strand
GAGATCTTCTGACGGGTCAGAAGCGGAGGGAGAGGCCGACCAGCAGGTAGAACGTGGTGATGTCGGTCTCCAGCTTTCCCTGCTCGCCAAGGTCGGAGACGTTCCACTCGGGGCTGAAGTACGTGAAACGGTACTCGCCGAAGATCGCGAGATTCCGGTGCAGGTGGTAGGCGAGGCCCACCCCGAACTTGAAGCCGACGGTCGTGTCGCTATCCGACTGACCACCGGGGGCGAAGTTGTCGGAATCCTCGATCTCGGAGAAGAAGATGGCCGGTCCGACGGTCAGGTAGGGCTGCAGCCGCCCGCGGGGGAACGCCGGGCTCGCCATCAGGGGCCACCGGAACATGAGATCGAGGGAGACAGCGACCACGGAGATATCGATCGGGAGCACCGCAAACTCCCCGGCGAGCGCCACTCCCCCGGCGCTCAGGACGCCGTCCACCGTCTGGAAGTCAATGTCCGGCGTGAAGTGAAAGACGTCGACGCCCAGGCCGAAGCTGAGGCGATCGATGATCGGGCGCTCGAACCAGTACCCGAGCCGGGCGCCCCCGAGGATGGAGTCGTCGTACCGGACGTCCTCCAGGCCCTGGAACGTCGATCCGAACCGGGCCTCGAGGTCATTGTAGAAGGTGAAGGCGCCGCCGAAGTAGAGGTCGAAGAACACCTCGGCAGACGCCGGCACGGGAACGACGGTGAGCAGGACCAGGATCGCCGCCACGACCAGCAGGCCACGCCGTCGCATCGAGACGACTCTACGGGAGAGTCGGGCGCAGCGTCAAGCCAAAGGGTCCGGAGATCCGGAGCACCTCGTTGAGCGGCCAGGCGCCACGCCGGATGGTGACGACGAAGAGGTCGCCGGCGATCCCGGCCCGGCGCGTGGCCGGCGTGTCCGGCGCGAAGCAGAGGCCGCGGGGCGAGTCGCCGCCGGTGAAGCGCACGAGCTCCGTCCGCTCCCCCTCCGGGCTCACGGCGAAGATCTGTCCGGCCTGCCGGTCGGCCACGAAGAGTCGACTGGCGGGCCCGACCCCGATCGCGGCCGCGAGCGGTCCCCGCAGCACCACCGACGGCACGCCGTCGGGGCTCACCCGCCAGATCTCGCCCGGGCCCACCCCCCACGGGGCCTCGGCGGCGCCATCGCTGCCGATCCACAGATGATCCTGCTCGCCCATGGCCAGGGTGCGCGGGCGCGCCACCGTCAGCCACTGGGGATCGAGGACACGCCCGTGCGGGTCCAGCTTCACGATGCGCCCCGCCGCGCGATCGGCGACGTAGAGGTGGCCCGCCGCGTCGACCGCGGCGCCCTCGGGCTGGCGCAGGAGCGGCGCCGTGCCTGGCGGCGGCGTCCCGCCGGCGAACAGCTCGATCGTCCCCTCGAGGAGCCGGTAGAGCACGCCAATCTTTCGGTCGCGATCGAATGTCGTCACGAAGATCTCCCGCCCGCCGCGGATGGCGGCGACCTGCGGGCTCGGCAGCGGGGGGCCATGAAAGAACTGGTTCTCGTTGCTCGGCGTCACGCGCGCGCCGCCGGGGGGAATCCGGTAGATGGGCCACCGATCGTCGATGTCGCCGCCGGCGCTATACCGGCGGCCCGTGCGCGCCAGATAGAGCGCGCCGGCGTCGTCGAAGCCCATGGTGGAGGCCGCGGGAATGCCCTCGAACGCCTGCGCGGGGCTCGACCCGAACCCGCTGCCGGTGACGTAGATTTCGGCGCTGAACCCGGTGGGCAGGACCAGCTCCGCGCGCGCCACGCCGGGGGCGAGCAGCAGCAGGATGACGAGGGTCGCGCACTTCATGGGCGGCCAGTCACGGCGCCCGCAGCGTAGCGACATGCCTGACGATCGTCAAGATCGGCCTGACCGGTCTCCGCTTCGTGTGTCGCCAAGATGACAGTTGCCAGTGGTGGCGGCCCGGGCGATAATTGTGACTACATTTGTGGTCATGAGGGGAGGCCCCATG
>JBOHPM010000699.1:0-1956 GCA_050731715.1 Candidatus Rokuibacteriota bacterium | reverse complement strand
GAGAGGAAATCCACGCGTCAGGTCTCCCGTGGGGCAGGCGCGCCGGCGGGGAGGCCCCGGAACCGGCGCCACCAGGGGGTGATGACGGGCAGCGCGAAGAAGAACAGAGCCAGCGCCGTGATGACGGCGGCGATCGGCCGGGTGAAGAAGATGACCAGCGAGCCCTGGGACATGATCAGGCTCTGCCGGAGCGCGTTTTCCGACATGTCCCCGAGCACCAGCGCCAGCACCAGCGGGGCCAGGGGGTAGTCGAGCTTCTTGAAGACGTAGCCGATCACCCCGAAGATCAGCATGTACCAGATGTCGAGGATCGAGTTGTTGACGGCGTAGGCGCCGATCGCGCAGATCACGATGATCAGCGGGGTCAGCACGCCGAACGGGATGCGCAGGATGGCGGCGAAGGCGGGCACGAAGGCCAGGACCACGAGCACGCCGATGATGTTGCCGGTGTACATGCTGGCGATGAGGCCCCAGACGAACTCGGGCCGCTCCACGAAGAGCATCGGCCCCGGCTGCAGCCCCCAGATGATGAGCCCGCCCAGCATCACCGCCGCCGTCGGCGAGCCCGGAATGCCCAGCGTGATCATGGGGAGGAGGGAGGCGACCCCCGCCGCGTTGTTGGCGGCCTCGGGCGCGACCACGCCCTCCAGCTCGCCCTTGCCGAACCGCTCGGGGTGCCTGGAGAAGCGCTTGGCGAAGGCGTAGCTCATGAACGAGGCCGGCGTGGCCCCGCCCGGCTTGAAGCCCATCCAGAAGCCGATCACCGAACCCCGCACGAAGGTCTGCCAGTAGCGAGGCAGGATCTTCCAGGTGTCGAGCACCACGCGGAGGTTCATCCGGGCCTTCGTCCCCTGGAAGCGCAGGCCCTCCTCGACGGAGAGCAGGATCTCGCCGATCCCGAACAGGCCGATCACGGCCACGATGAAGCTGAACCCCTTCATCAGCTCGGTGATGCCGAAGGTCATCCGCAGGTGGCCGGTGATCATGTCGAGCCCCACCGAGGCCAGCATGAACCCGATGAGGATGGAGACCAGGGACTTGAGCGCATCGCCTCCGCCCAGGCCGACGAACGCCGAGAAGGTCAGGAGCTGGATGGCGAAGAATTCGGGTGGCCCGAACTTGAGCGCCACCTCGGCCAGAATCGGCGCGAAGAAGGTGATCAGCACGGTCGAGAAGAGGGCGCCCACGAACGAGGCGGTGAAGGAGGCGGTGAGGGCCTGCCCGCTCTGGCCCTGCTTGGCCATGGGGTAGCCGTCGAAGGTGGTGGCCACCGACCACGGCTCGCCGGGAATGTTGAAGAGGATCGAGGTGATGGCGCCGCCGAACAGCCCGCCCCAGTAGATGCACGTCAGCAGGATGATCGCCGACGTGGGATCCATGGTGAACGTGATCGGGAGCAGGATGGCGATCCCGTTGGCCCCGCCCAGACCCGGCAGCACGCCGACGATCGTGCCCAGGACGATGCCCACGACGGCGATAAGCAGGTTGAACGGCGAAAAGGCGACCTGAAACCCGAGGAGCAGGTTCTCCAGTCCCATCGCTCAGTAGCCGAGCCAGTCTTCCAGCGGTCCCTTGGGCAGGGGAACGAGGAACCAGCGCTCGAAGACCACGAAGAGCCCCAGGGGAACGCCGACCGCCACGACCGCGATGAGCAGCCAGGAGTGCCGTCCCACCCAACGCATGTAGAAGGCGAGGTAGAGCGTCGAGGCGACGTAGAGGCCGATCACCTGGGTCAAGGCCACCAGGGCCGTCGCCGGAGCGAGCACGCTCAGGACGCGGCGGGTCCGTTCCCCGGTGGTGAAGGTGCCCGCCGGCCGGCGCGCCAACGTCCGGACGAAGATGACGCCGCAGAGGCCGAGCAGGCACACGGACAGCCAGAACGGAAAGAACCCACTCATCGGGCCGTCCGTGCTCCACCCGACGCCGAGCCGGAGGGCGTCGAACAGCACGACGCCC
>JBOHPM010000698.1:0-1956 GCA_050731715.1 Candidatus Rokuibacteriota bacterium | reverse complement strand
CCCTGGCCCACCGGGTTGACGTCGTCGTCGAGAACTTCCTCCCCGGAGTGGCCGAGCGGCTGGGCCTGGGTTACGGCGCCGTGAGCGCGCAGAATCCCGGCGTCGTGTACGCCTCGGTGACCGGGTTCGGCCAGACGGGCCCGTACGCCCAGCGGTCCGGCTACAACACGATCGCCCAGGGCATGAGCGGCCTCATGGCCCTGACCGGGATGCCCGGTCACCCGCCCACCAAGGTGGGCGGTTCGGTAGCCGACCTGACCGCGGCCTTCCTGGCCTTCGGCGGCGTCTGCGCCGCGCTCGTCCAGCGCTTCCGCAGCGGGCAGGGGCAGTATCTCGACGTGAACCTGCTGGCCTCGACGCTCGCGCTCCTGCCCGACCCCACGGCCCACTTCTTCGCCTCGGGCGGCCGGCGACCCGCACGCGCCGGTAACCGCAACCCCAACCTGGCGCCGGCCGAGGCCTTCCGGACGCGGGACGGTCACCTCAACGTGGTGATCATGAATCCCGATCAGTGGGGACGCTTCTGCGAAGCGCTGGGCGACCGCGCCCTGGCGACGCACCCGGACTTCGCCACCAACGACGCCCGCGTAGCTCATCGCGAGGAGTTCCGGGCTCGGGTGGAGCAGGCCCTGGCCGCCGAGGACACGGCGACCTGGGTGGCCCGCCTGGAGAAGGCGGCCATCGCCTGCGGCCCGATCTACGAGTTCGACGAGGTCTTCGACGACGCCCAGGTCCGCCACCTGGAGCTGGTGGCCGAGGTGGACCAGCCGGGCGTGGGGCCGATGCGCATGCTGGCCTTCCCGTACCGGATCTCGGCAGGGCCGGTGAAGATTCGCCGGCCGGCGCCGGGCCTGGGAGAGCACACGGGGGAGGTGCTGCACGAGCTGGGAGTCCCGGCGGCAGAGACCGAGCGTCTGGCCGGAGCTGGTATCGTTCAGCTGTGAACAGCGATCGTCCGCGGCCTGTATCTCGAGGCCGACGCCCGCTGAGTTGGCCACCCGCAATCTGATACGATGCGGGCATGCCGCGTGACACGATCATCCTGGTCGGCTTCATGGGCGCCGGGAAATCCCTGTGCGGTCGCCTGCTGGCCCGGCGACTCGGACGCTGCTTCGTCGAGACCGACGACATGATCGCGGCCCGCGAGGGCCGGTCGATCCCCGAGATCTTCGGACGCGACGGCGAGGAGCGGTTCCGGAGCCTCGAGGGCGAAGCGCTGGAATCGCTCCGCCTGAAATCCGGCGACGTCATCGCCACCGGCGGAGGCTTTCCCTGCCGCGGGGGCCGGATGGAGGCGCTCCGGGAGCTGGGCACCGTGATCTGGCTGCGAGGGGGGCTCGAGGAGCTCTGCGAGCGGGCTCGGCGCAGCGGGGAGCGGCCGATGCTGGCCGGGCGCGCTCCCGGGGAAATCGAGGCGCTCTACCGCGCCCGCGAGCCGTATTACGCCCAGGCCCACCTCAGCGTCGACACCACGGGCCTGGGGCCGGACCAGGTCGTCGCCCGGGTGCTGGCTGCCCTGCGCGAGGCCGATGCCGCACGCGTTTAGTCGCCGGCTCTCCGAAGCCCCGCTGCTCTTCGATGGTGCCATGGGGACGTTGCTCT
This sequence comes from Candidatus Rokuibacteriota bacterium, assembly GCA_050731715.1. Lineage (GTDB taxonomy): Bacteria > Methylomirabilota > Methylomirabilia > Rokubacteriales > CSP1-6 > 40CM-4-69-5. The sequence continues at coordinate 354 of JBOHPM010000698.1, read as the reverse complement.
ACGCGCGCGGTGTCCCCATGGACGCCTGCTTCGACCTCCTCAACGTGAATCGCCCCGAGCTCGTCCAGTCCGTCCACGGCGATTACGTCGCCGCCGGCGCCGACTGCATCGAGACCAACACCTTTGGCGCCAACCGCTTCAAGCTCGCCGTCCACGGCGCCGCCGGCGAGGTACGGGCGATCAATCTGCGGGGAGTGAAGCTGGCCCGCGACGTGCGCGAGAGCCGTGGGCGCGACGTGCTCGTGTTGGGCTCCCTGGGGCCGCTGGGCAAGTACCTGGTCCCCCTGGGCACGGTCACGGGCGAGGAAGCCCAGGCGGCGTTCCGCGAGCAGGCCGAGGCGCTGCTGGAGGGTG
>JBOHPM010000697.1:0-1961 GCA_050731715.1 Candidatus Rokuibacteriota bacterium | reverse complement strand
GATCACCTTGTCGTCGGGCAGGCGGATCTCCCGGAACACCACCCACTCGTGCTCGTGGCGGGGATTGGCCCCCTCGAACGACAGGGCCTGGGGACGGGCCTTGAGCACCACGCCGAGGATCTCCCGCAAGGGGATGTCGCGATGATGCGGGCCCTCGTAGTTGCCCCAGCACAGGTGCAGGCGCATGCGGTCGGGCGGGATATCGCGTAGTGCGTGGTTGAGGGCCTCGACGTTGGCCGCGGCGATCTTCAACCAGTCGGCGTTGCTCAGGGTGGCAAACGCGAGATGCCGCCCCATGGCCAGATCCGGGCAATCGACCTGGAGCACGAACCCGGCCCGGTGGATCGCGTCGTACTCCTCCTTCATGACGTCGACCAGCCGCGCCAGATAGGCCTCGCGGCTCGGGTAATGCTCGTTTCTCAGGAAGTGGGCGATGACCCCGGGCGAGGCCGCCGTCATGAAGGCCTCGGTGGGCTGGGCCTCCTTCAGGGCGGCCTTGAGATTGGCGACGTCCTTCTCGACGGCCGTGCGGTCCTTCCAGTCGATGGGGCCGTCGCAGGCGGGCCGGGAGATCGTCGAGGGGCGCTCGGCGCGAGCCGCGGCCTCCGGGAAGTCCGCCCAGTCGGCGCGGGCGGGCACCGCGCTCCGGCCCCCGAAGCCGGTGAGGCGGTGGCGCACGTAGGTGGAGTAGCCCACCTTGCCCTGCTCGCCGTCGTTGACGACGTCGACACCGACCTCAACTTGCTTCTCGACGATGTCGGCCACGGCCCGGCGCACGCGTGCTTCGAAGGCCCGGGCGTCGGGGACGGTTCCGGCATCCAGCGCCTCCAGCAGGGTCGTGAGGTCGGCAGGCCGGGGCAGGCTCCCCGTGTGGGTGGTGAGGATCCGCTCAGTGCTGCGCTTCATGGCCGCGTTGCCTCCCGCATGTGGCGGGAGTATAAGCCCAGTGAACGTCCGAAAGGAGAGCCTCATGACCCGGTGCCGTCGCCTGCCGCTGATGCTCCTGGGGCTGTTGCTGGTCTCGCTTGCCGCCGCGCCAGCGTCGTCGCAGGCCCCGACCCGCGGGCACGGCGCCCAGGCCCACGACATGGAGCTGGTCGGCTACGACGACTTGCAGGGCCGTTCGGCCTACCAGCCGCTGCCGCATCGGCAGGGCGGGCGTTTCATCGCCTACGTCGGTCACCACGGCGGCCGAGCGCGGAACCCCCTGACGGGCGTCGACGAGGACAACGGCACCTCGATCGTCGACGTCACCGATCCCGCCAGGCCCCGATACCTCGCCCACATCCCCGGGATCCCGGGCGCAGCCGCGGGCGGGGGCGCCCAGATGGTGCGCGTGTGCGAGGGCAGTCAGCTCCCCAAGGGAACCGCGGGCAAGACCTACCTGCTGCGCACGGTCGGCAACTCGATGCCCGGCTCCGGCCACGAGATCTGGGACGTCAGCGATCCAGCGAAGCCGCAGAAGCTGGTCACGGTCGTCACCGGGCTCACGTCGACGCACAAGAACTTCTGGGAGTGCGACACCGGCATCGCCTATCTGGTCGCGGGCGATCTCGTGAAGCGCGACCCGTTGGAGCTCGGCCCGTCGGGCTGGCGCACGTGGCGGATGACCAAGATCTACGACCTCAGCGACCCGGCCCGGCCTGTGTTCATTCGCGACTTCGGGCTGGCCGGCCAGGAGCCGGGCTCGACCGGGCCCGTCACCGTCGCCCACGGCCTGCACGGGCCGATCCGGCTGGGCAATCGCGTGTACTTCGCGCACGGTACCAGCGCGGAGGGCATGCTGCAGATCGTCGACCGCGACAAGCTGCTGACCGGGTCCCGGGAGCCGACGGCGGCCAACCTCAACTTCCCGGAGATCAGCCGCCTGCATCTCTCGCCGGCCTGGGGCGGCCACACCGCCTTCCCGGTGCTGGGGGTAAGCATTCCGGACTGGGCGGCCAACACACAGGGCCGCACCC
>JBOHPM010000696.1:0-1964 GCA_050731715.1 Candidatus Rokuibacteriota bacterium | reverse complement strand
CCGTCCTGGTGGGGGCCGCCGAGTGGCCGGACGATGCGGAGGTCTGGGTGACGGCCCAATCGACGGGTCCCCTCTTCATCGTTCGCGGCGGAAACTCACCAGTGGAGACGGTGAAGCTACCCTCGAACGCCGGCCCTCACATCACGACGTTCTCGCCCAGCCGGAAGTTCGCCTACGTCGCAGGGATGGGTAACGGCGATCTGTTCGTCATCCGTGCCGAGGATCGGCAGGTCGTCCAGACGCTCAAACTCGGCCACGGCGGCACCCACCAGGCCAGGCCGTCACCGGACGGCTCCGTCCTCCTGGTGGCCCAGGCGCATTCGAGCAGCCTGGTCAAGGTGGCGGTCGACGAGAAGGCGGCGTCGTGGACCGTCTCGGGGAATCTCGTGTCGTTCGCCGCCATGGCGAAGCGGCCGATCTGCACCGTCTTTCGCGATGATGGCGGGCGCGCCTACGTGTCGCTGCTCCCCAACGGTCTCGCCATCGTCGACGTGCCGCGGATGACCGTGCTCAACGTACTGTCCACCGACGGCTTCGTGGCGTGTGGAATGGTCAAGTCCCGAGACGGAAAGACGGTGATCGTGGCGGCCAGTGGGGGCGGTGGGCACTTCTACCGGCTCGACACGGCGTCCGACACCCTGACCGACGCCGGCACCGTGGGCGCGGCCGACTGGCATAGTCTGGCTCTGAGCGAAGATGAGCAGACGGGGTTCGCCACCTCGCCCGGCAGCGATGAGCTGCAGGTTATCGATCTCCGCGAACCGGTCGTGCGCAAGCTGCCTCCGATCGTTCTCGACCCGACTCCCGGTACCGGCAACGACCAGCCGGATGCCATGGCCGTCAAGGGCAAAACCGTCTTCGTCACGCTCCGCGCCTCCGGAAAGCTCGCCATTGTCGATGTGGAGCGGCGCACGGTCACGTACCGGGATCTCGCCGCCCCGGTTCCTCCCGGCGTCAAGATCCCGATGACCTGCGACACCTGCGCGCTGCACGGGGTGACCGTGCGCCCGTGAGGCCCGGGGCGATGTCCCTTGACTTCATCGGCGTTTGGTCTGACAGTTGCGCGCGCATGTTCACCTCAGTAAGGGCGCCCCGCGGGCCCCGCGTCCACGAGCATATCGTCGAGCAGGTCGAGCGGGCCATCTTCGCCGGACGCCTGCGCAGCGGTGACCGGTTGCCGCCCGAGCGCGAGCTGGTCCATCAGTTCCGGGCCAGCCGCGTCGCGCTGCGCGAGGCCCTGCGCACCCTCGAGCATCGCGGCCTCATCGAGATGCGGCATGGCGCGAGCGGCGGCCGCTTCGTCCGCCACGTGGACGCCGGGCTGCTGCGCCGTGACTTCGCCACCCTCTTCCGGCTGGCCCGGATCTCGCTGCCCCAGCTCACCGAGGCCCGACTCATGGTCGAGCCCGAGATCGCGCGACTGGCCGCCCAGCGCGCCACCGGGGCCGATCTGGAGCAGCTGCACGCCGCCCTCGATGGGCAGCCGGGCGCCAGGGCCCGCTTCCACCGGTTGATGGCGGCGGCCGCCCGGAACCCCGTGCACGCGGTGCTGGTCGACGCCCTGAGCGACCTCGGGCCTCGCACGTGCATCGAGGACGACGCGGCGGTCAATGGCGCCCACCAGGCCATCCTCGCGGCGATCGCCGACCGCGAGCCCGAGCGGGCCCGGGCCGCGATGGCCACCCACGTCGTCGACGTTCAGCGCCGCCTCGGGCGCACGCGATCGGTAGCGTCCTAGCCAGGCGTCTCCTGCGCATCGCCCCCGCGCTCGGCGCCGGGGTGGCCGCGGCCTGGCCCTTCGTCGCCGGCGCCCACGCCACCGGGAGTGGCTTCATCCTGCTCCTGCCCACGCACCTGTACGTCGCCGGTGGAGCGATCACCGTTGCCGTCTCCTTCGCGCTGATGACGCGGGCCTCGCCCCGGCTCGTCGCGCTCGCGCAGTCGTTGCGGTGGCGCCTGCCCGT
>JBOHPM010000695.1:0-1966 GCA_050731715.1 Candidatus Rokuibacteriota bacterium | reverse complement strand
GGAGCTTTTCCTCGGACGGGTTTCGCAATCGCCTCGAGGGCTGGAATCCCGAGCTGGGGCTGCACAACCGCGTGCACGTCTGGGTGGGCGGCGACATGAGCCCGGCCTCCTCGCCGAACGACCCGGTCTTCTTCCTGAACCACTGCAACGTGGACCGGATCTGGGAAGCCTGGATGCAGAAGAACGGCCGGGTCTACCTGCCGCTCGACAGCGAGCCGGACGACCTCGAGGGCCATCGCCTGCACGACGACCTGTCGTCCCTGATCTCCCCCCCGACCACGCCAGCCGCCGTCCTCGACTCGACCGCCCAGTTCGTCTACGACTCGCTCACGGTGTAGAGCTCGGAGGGGGGCTCGCCCGCTTCGCGGGCCGTGCTTCGCCGACGGCCCCCTTCCGACGGTCGTCGCGCGCCTTCGGCGCACTCCTCCCTGCCTTATATACTCCGGCCCGGAAAACAAGAAGCGCCGAGGTGCACAGAGCTCGTCGAGTGAGGACCCATTCCTGCCCATGCCACGAGGATCAGGGGGAGACTGTCCCACTCGGCGAGAGGAACGGCGACGAAGTTCCATAGGAGGTCGTCCCGCGAGGACCGATATAAGGCCAACGGGCCGTTCCTGCTCTGTGGCCGGCGCGCGCACCCAGGGAGGTGGCGGCGGCATGCGTGAGTACATCGGGGTCGATTGGGCGGACGCGGAACACGCGGTGTGGGTAGAGGATGAGGGGGGCGCCCCGGTCACCAGTCGGATGGTGGCCCACACGGCCGAGGGCTTCGCGGAGTGGGGCCGGTGGGTGGACGAGCGCCGCGCCGCCGGGGTGGAATTATGGGCGGCGATCGAACGGCCGGAGGGGCGGGTCGTCGATTTTTTGCTCGATCATGGGGTGGTCGTGTTTGCGGTGAACCCGAAGGCGGTCGATCGGGCGCGGGATCGGTTTCGCATGAGCGGGGCCAAGAGCGATCGGTTCGACGCTCGGGTGCTCGCCGGCTTCCTGCGGACGGATCATCCCCATCTGACGCCGCTCCAGCCGGGGTCGGAGACCGCCCAAGAGCTCAAAGGGCTGACCCGCGATTATGCCCGGCAGGTGCGGCAGCAGACCCGGCTGCTCAACCAGCTGACCGTGACGTTGAAGGAATACTACCCGCGGGCGCTCGAGCTCTGTGGGGATCTCACGAGCCGGTGGGCCCGCGAGTTTCTGGAGACGTACCCGACGCCGGCGGCGCTGCTCGCCCTCACGGAGCGGCAGTGGACGCAGTGGGCGCGGGGGCATCGGCTCTCGGCCGAGCGGGCCGCCGCCCTCTGGGCGCTCCTCCGGGCGCCCCAGCTGCCGGTGCCGGCCCACGTAGTCCGGGTCAAGGCGCGCCGGCTGACCGTGCTGCTGACCCAGTTAGCCGCCAGTATCCAGGCGGTGGCCAGTTACCGCGAGGCGGTCGAGGATTTTTTCGCCGGGATGCCGGCGGCTAAGTGGGCGCGGTCGCTGCCCGGCGGGCAGCGCGGGACCACCGTGCCCACCCTCGTGGCCGAATTGGGCGATGCCGTCGGCCGCTGGACGAACGCTCAGCATCTGCAAGGCCACGCGGGCGTGGTCCCCGTCACGCAGAGCAGCGGCACCAGCCGCCTCGTCCGTTTTCGGTTCGCGTGTAACCAGCATTTTCGGGCCGCCGCCCACCAACTGGCGTTCGGCTCCCTGCGCCACAGCGCCTGGGCTAAGGCGTACTACAAAACGTGCCGGAAACGCGGGCTCAGGCATCACCATGCCGTCCGCGCCCTCGGGGCGAAATGGCTGAAGATCCTCTTCGTCATGTGGAGCCGCCAGATCCCCTACGACGAGCAGTACCACTTGGCCAACATCGGCCGCCATCACGTGCAGCAGCCCGCATGACCCCCAAGCGCCCGGCCCCAAAATCAGTTGACAGGCCCATAGGAGGTCTCCCCCCAGGAGGGATTGCGCGGGCGAAGCCCGCGCTCGA
>JBOHPM010000694.1:0-1967 GCA_050731715.1 Candidatus Rokuibacteriota bacterium | reverse complement strand
TCGCCCTCGTCGATCCCGGCGGGGGCGAGCACGTCGTCGAGGGCGTGGCCGAGGGCGTGATCCTCACCGCCCCCCGCGGCGCCGGCGGCTTCGGCTACGATCCGCTCTTCTATTTCCCGTCGCTGGGCCGAACCTTCGCCGAGCTGTCCGGCGGCGACAAAGCGCGGGTGAGCCATCGCGGGCGAGCGGTGGAGGCGGTCAGGCGCCTGTTAGGCTGATGCCCGCCAGGACCTTTGATGTACACACTTCGCGTGTGTATGCTGAGGTTTCGGCAAAGGAGGGCGTAGCAGCGATGCACAGGCGGGTGAACATCACGCTCCCCGAAGAAACGATTCGGCTCATCGATCGTGCTGCCGACCGGGGCAACCGCAGTCGCTTGATCGACGAGCAGTGCGCTACTTCGTGCGCGCGCGGAGTCGCATGCAACTCAGGAAGCTCCTCAAGGAGGGCGCCCAGCGGTACGCGGCGCACGATCGCGCCATCGCCGAGGAGTGGACCCGGTGATTCTCCTGAATCAAATCCGTTCCGTGGACACGAGCAGGCTGGTGCGACGGCTCGTCGTCCTGCGGGCTGAGACCGTGAGGGGGGTCGACCGGGCCCTCCTTTTGAGTCTCGCACTGCTTGAGCTATAGGGCAGGCAATGAGAGAACGCGCCAAGTGGTAGGATTTCCAGATATCGGGGTGTGGCGCAGCCTGGTAGCGCACCTGCTTTGGGAGCAGGGGGCCGCCGGTTCAAATCCGGCCACCCCGACCAGTTTTGGGCTTCATTCTGAAACAGACGGAGACGGCCGCCCGGTCATCAGGGTCGCGCCTGCCCGTCGCTGATGTGCGCGATTCGAAGGAGTTCGAAGACGCCTTCGCTGAGATGACCAGAGCGCGGGCGACCGCTCTCGTCGTGCTGGCCGATCCGACGTTCCTCACCCACCGAGCACGAATAGCGGGGCAACACGCGGATTCTTACCGGGAGAAGCCAGATGGCGAAGCGCATCGGCGTTGTGGTTCTCGCCTTCATCCTTGCCGTCCCACTCCAGGCTGAGGCCACAACCGCCTGGGTGTTGTGGAGAGAACACAGCCGGCACGCCGACCCGAAGGATCGCGGCGGCCACTGGGCCATCGTGCGGGCCGTGCCACGCTATGAGGATTGTGAATTACAGCTCCGCGCGGAGGTGCACCGCGCCGGCGAGCAGGAGCGCCTGGCCTCGGGTGAGCGGGCGTCCCGCCGTGCCGCACCGGGCGACTCCGGTGGCCCTGTCGAGGTAACGCAGTTCTACTGCCTTCCCGATACCGTCGACCCGCGTGGTCGGAGGGAGGGAAGTGGCACGGACACTTCCACCTGGTTGCAGCTGGCAGGTCTTGGCCTGGGCTTCATCAGTGCGCTGCTGATCGGGCTTGCCCGACCGGCAACAGGTGAGGTCAACCGGATGGGGGGCGGGCGCGTGATCACTCTGAGGTCGCCGCGGTGGCTGTATCTGGGAGTATTGGCCTTCGCTCTCGGGCTCGTTCTTCAAGGTGCGGGAATCATGTGCGGAGCACTCCGATGATCTGTGGTGCGCGGGTCTCTCGTGCGGCGGGGGCGTGCTAGACTCGCCCCGGGTGCAGGTTAGCGGCCCCGATCACCTGCTGGTCCGGGTCACGTGGAGGAGTCATGGCGAAGCTGGTGACGGCGCTGGTGGTGGCGGCGGGGCTTGCGTGGACGGCGCTGGCTGCGTGGGCCTTCACCTGCCCGGTAGTCATCCGCCAAGCCGAGGAGATGATCACCAGGGCGGAGCGTGGCAAGCCGACCGCCGAGACCCGTCCCTTCATCGACGAGGCCAAGAAGCTGCTGGCCGAGGCCCGCGCCCACCACGAGAAGGCCAAGACGAAGCGGGACCACGTCGACGCCGTGCGCAAGGCGAAGTTCGCCATCGGCCTGGCCGAGTCGGCGGTCGTCCTGCAGGGCCCCTAGGAAAAACTTTGGCCTTTTAGGG
>JBOHPM010000693.1:0-1968 GCA_050731715.1 Candidatus Rokuibacteriota bacterium | reverse complement strand
AGATAGACCGTGGCCCCCACGGCCTGGCAGAGCGCGACGAGGCGTCCGGTCGGATCGGTCGTGGGCACCGGCAGCTCGGAGGCCAGCCGGGCGGGCACCGTGATGCCGACGGCCCGGGCCAGCCAGCTCGCGCTGGCCACCGCCAACGGAGCCAGCGCGCTCCAGCGGGTGGCGTAGAACTCCGTCAGGGCGGAGCCCCAGTCCGGGAAGTGACCGGCCCGTGCGTACGCGTGCTCCACCGCGCGCAAGTGCCGACGCGCCCAGTCCTGGCCTGTGTCGACCGGCACCTCGGCGAGGGTCATGCCCAGGCGGGCGTGCACGGGCACGGTGAGCCAGCGCGGGCCGGCCGGCGTGTTGATGCGGTTCCGATTCTGCCAACCGTTCTTCACGAACTGCACGGTGTCGAGGAAGACGAAGAGATCGGCCTCGGCCCACTTCGCCAGATAACCGAGCCACGGCAGGTAGTGGGGCTGGTGGATCGCCACCTTCATGCGCCACCGACGAAGATCGGGCTGGTGAGCAGCCGGTGCGGCGCGCTGGAGCGGACGTCGAGCCGGAACACCGCCGCGGTGGCGCCCGCCACCGTCCGGTGGACGGCGCGGAACGGCGTCTGGCCGGTCCAGGCGTCGGCCACCTCACCGTTGCGCACGAGTGTGATCCGGAGCGGCAGGCTGGCGGGTCCGGTCGCCTCCACCGCGACGCGGACCTCGATCGGCGCCCCGGCCGGGACGCGGAGGCGGTCCCCCGACTCGGCCGTGGCCTCCGCGGTCACCACGGCATACTCGCCGAGGACGAGGCTCGCCTCCCCGCCCCGCTGCACCGCGTAGAGACGGCCCCGCCGCAGCGCGGCGACGATCGCCGCCGGTGATCGCTCCTCCACGAGGAACACCGTCTGCACGCTGCCGAGTCGCTTGCCCCCGACCGGACCGTGAAAGCCCGACTCCCCCACGGCCCACACCGGACGGCTGCGCTCGCCGGCGGCGAACTGCCCGAGCAGGCGGTCCCAGAGGCCGCCGGGCTCGACGACGTGCAGGGCCTGCTCGTAGAGCCCGCCGAACGCCGCGTAGCGGGAGGTCCGCAGCAGATCGCTCGCGTGGGGCTCGGTCCGCCAGGCCACGGTGACCGGCCCCAGGCTCCGCTCGCCGCTGTCGCGGGCCTCGGGGAACGACCACACCGTCGTCCCCCCGAGGCGCTCGACGTGATCGATGAGCTCCTGGTAGGGAACGGTCCCGAAGTCCTCCCAGGGCGGAAAGCGATCGACCGTGAAGGGCCAGCTGCGCACGAGGGCCAGCACGCCGATGGCGGCCAGGGCCGCCCCCCCCAGCCAGCGCCGGCGCCGGAAGACGACGACGCGTCGCCCCAGCCGACGTGGCACCCGCGACTTCATGAACAGCAGGGCCACCCCGGGTATGACGAGCAGGCCCGGCAGCGCGTCCAGGAGCGATTGCCCCGTGTAGCGCGCCGGCTCGGGGTTGCCGATCACGGGCAGCGTGGCCAGCGCGGCGGCGTCGGGGAGGCCGAACACGAGCAGATTCTTCTGCGTGTTGTGCAGCCGGAGCGTGAGCTCCCGTGGCGAGACTCCCCAGTAGTAATGGGGGACGACTTCCACGCCGGGCACCAGCAGGACGCGGGGATGCGCGCGCTGTACCTCGGCGACCTGGGCCAGATACCGGGCGAGCCCTCCATCGAGCACTCCGCGTTCTTCGTAGCCCAGCCGCGTGAGCGCGCGGAACGGGGGCAGGCCGTACTCGACGCGCAGCCGGTAGTTCTCGGCGAGCAGCAGGGCGCCGATTCCCTGCCGCTCGGCCATCTGGGCCAGGTCGGCCAGCGGGAGCGTTCCTGTCGTGAGGTCGGAGTGCACGTGCAAGACGGCAGGGAGCCGCTCGAGCCCGCCGGCGGCGGGCGCCGCGGACGTCAACGCCAGGACGAGCACGAGGCAGCCCAGGCGGTTCATGGCGCGCCGTGCTC
>JBOHPM010000692.1:0-1972 GCA_050731715.1 Candidatus Rokuibacteriota bacterium | reverse complement strand
GCCTGGGCGAGCTTGAGCTTGGCCTCCTGAAGCGCGCGGCCGAGGCGCTTGTTCTCACGGGCGAGCCACTCGGCCTCGACCAGCAGGCCCAAGCGCTCGTCGAAGGCGAGGGCGGTCATGTCGGCCTGGTGCTGCTGCTCGGTCCAGGCGGCGGCCATGGCGTCGAGCTTGAGGGCGTGGAGTTGGTCGAGCGTGGGGGCGTTGAGCATCGGCGTTCCTTTACTGGTAGTAGGCCCGGCCCCGCACGTGTTCGTGGACGGGGGGGAGGGTGAGCTGCGGCGAGGCCGCGGGCGGCGCGAGCCGATCGAGGCCGTGCTTGAGAATCGAATCGACGTGGCGGTAGGAGCGCGCCTCCACCGCGCCGGCGCGGGCGCACGCGGCTTCGACCCGCTCCGGGCCGTAGCGCTTGGCCAGGCGCAAGATGCCGAGGCACGACCGATAGCCCTGCTCAGGATGCGGACGATCCGCGAGAATCGCCTGGACCAGCGCGGCGGTCTGCGGGCCGAGGGTGCGGGCCCAGTCGATGAGCCGCGACGGGGTCCACTCGAGGTGGCGCCGGTGGGCCTTCGGCATGTGGGCGGGATCGGTCGTGTGCGTGCCGCGGACGGTGCTGCGGCGATGGGCGGCGACGCGTTGGCCGCGGTGGAAGATCTCGACGGTGGTCACGGTCATGCGCGCGTCGACGTGTTCGTGCAGGAGGGCGTAGGGAACCGAGTAGTAATGCCCGTGGAGTTCGATGTGGTAGTCGATGCTGACGCGCGCGTCGACTTTCCATTCGCCAGAGACGAAGGCCTCCGCGGGGAGGGGACGGAGCGCGGGCTCGTCCAGGCGTTCGAAGAGCTCGCGGCGGCTGGCACGGTAGAGCCGCATCGGCCGGGCGTTGAGATCCACGAGCAGCTCAGCGATCCGCGCGTTGAGAGCGGCGAGGGAGAAGAAGGTCTCATGGCGGAGCCGGGCGAGGATCCACCGCTCGGCGATTTGGACAGCGACTTCGATTTTCGCTTTATCCCGTGGTTTCGCCGGCCGCGCCGGGAGGATGACGGTGCCGTAGTGCTGCGCGAACTCGTCGTACGTCCGCTGCACGCCCGGCTCGTAACGGCACGGAATGACGACGCCGCTCTTGAGTTGATCGGGCACGATGGCCGCGGTGACACCGCCGAAGAACTGGAAGGCGCGCTGGTGGCTCGCGACCCAATCCGGGACCTGCTGGGTGCGCGTCGCTTCCGCGTACGTGTAGTTCGAGGCCCCCAGCACGGCGACGAAGAGCTCGACGGCGATGACCTCGCCGGTGGCCGGATCGATGATCGTCGCCTTCTGGCCCGCGTAGTCGACGAAGCACTTCTCGCCGGCGCGATGGACCTGGCGCATCGAGAGGCCCCGGCGCTGGAGCCAGCGGCGGTAGAACTCGCAGAACTGCGTGTAGCGGTAGCCGTCGGGATGCTGCTCGAGATATTCGAGGTGGAGCAACTCGAGCGTGACGCCGGGCTTGCGCCGCTCGGCATGCAGGTAGGCGCAGTCGGGCACGGCGCGATGATGGGTGGGCGGTGTCGGGGGCCCATACACCCGGGCCTGCAGCACCTCGTCGCTGAGGGTGCCGACCTGGGCCCAATCGAGCCCCGCCGCGCGGGCGCGCAGCACCGTGGTGCCGACGGCGCCGCTACTGATCCCCAGGCTCTGCGCCACCTCCCGGTGGGTGCGCCCGAGGCTCCACTTCTGTCGCAGGATCTCCCGTGTCTGGCGCATGGACAGTCGCTCGGTGGCCATCCCTCCCCCTTTCGGGGGGCGGGGCGGCCCGGCCGACGGTCCCGCGTCGCTAGGCTTCGGCCATCGCCCTGATCACGATCCTCCGATCCCGGTGATCACGATGCCGATTTTCTTGATCACGATCGACCGATCCGCGTGATCACGATGTTCCGATCTGGCTGATCACGATGGGCCGACGCGCGCAACTTCCGCCCGGCCGGCTTCGGCC
>JBOHPM010000691.1:0-1973 GCA_050731715.1 Candidatus Rokuibacteriota bacterium | reverse complement strand
CCTTCCCTAGCCAGCACCTCCGCGGCGGCCTTCTCGACCGCCGTGCCCTTGAAGAACTCGGGATTCACCTCGCCCCAGAAGCGGACGGCATTGGCGAACATGAAGTCCCGAAAGTCGTCGTCGCTGATGAGCCCATGCTCGACCAGCTCGTAGGCCTCGGGCACGACCGCCGTCATGTCGGGGACATCGAAATGGCCGATGTCCGAGCTGAAGATGGCGTTGAGGCGCGCCCCGAGGGGGTTGGCGCGGGAGTTGAACGCCCAGGCGTTGACGGGGTCGTCGGCCTCACAGCCGAAGTAGAACCGGGGGACGAAGAGCTCGCGGATGTCGTCCTTGCGCTCGATCTTGCAGCGGAAGTAGTCGTCGAGGTCCTCGAGGCCCCCGGTCAGCCGCGAGTTCGAGTCGCCGTCCAGGCCGTCGCCCCGGCGCACGGCCTCCACCAGGTCCGCGCCACCGTACTTCTGGGCCAGGGCCAGCAGCGCAGCGCGGTCCAGCCGGTCCGGGTTGGTGTGCTCGATGGCCTCCCGGTTGCGCTTCTCCCAGTGGCCGATGAGATCCGCGTACAGCATGCAGGCCCAGCCCACGCCACCTTCGAGGAAGGCGAAGTTCAGGTCCGGGAAGCGGCGCGTCACCCCACCGAAGAAGAGCGCCTTGCACACCGAGTGGCCACCGGAGGCGAAGTGGCCGATGTGGTTGTAGCAGAAGTTCGACGGAGAGTTGCGGAGCAGGATCGACCGGGCGCCGTTGTGGAAGCTCGGCGCGATGCGGAGCTCGCGGCACTTCTCCCACACCGGGTCGTAGTCATGGGGGCTGTCGATGCCGATCGTGTCGTACCACTCCACGAAGCGCGAGGCCTCGGGATGCTCCTCGGCCAGCGCGGAAACCGGGCGACGCATCAAGCCCCCGACCATCACGACCTTGTAGCCGAGCTGGCGCGAGGCGAACTCCAGCTCCTCGATGGCCTCCTCCGGCGTGTACATCGGGATGATGGCCGCCGGGATGACCCGATCGCCGAGGCCACTGAACTGGTCGGCGGTGAACACGTTGTAGGCGCGACAGATGGCCCGGCGCAGCCTGGTGTCCTGCATGCGGTGATACCCGAGCCCGGCGGTGGGATAGACGACACAGAAGTCGATGCCCAGATCGTCGAGGCGCTCGTACATGAGCCGGGGCAGCATCGCCGTCGCCCGATCGAGCACGTTCTCACAGGGCGACGACCAGAACGACTCCATGCCGACCCGCCGCCGGCTCCGCTCGGCCACCGACATGCGCAGGGCGTTCGGGACCCGTTCGCTGGCGACGGCCAGGGCCTCGGCCGCCGCCTCCCCCCCGATGCGCCGGAATTCCTCGCGCATGACGGGGTGGTACTCGAGCCAGTGTCCGTCGGCATCGATGATCGGGTGGCTCAGGCGGGAGCGAAGCGTCCGGGCGTCCGGGTGGCCATTGCTCGGCATGACGACCCCTCCAGGAAAGGTTGGTTGCTGACGGCATGATACAACGGCTAAGCTTCCGGCTCAGCCGACACTTCCGCGACAGGGAGAACGCCATGCGCGTCACCGCCGCTGTGCTCCACGACGTCCACAAGCCGTACTCGATCGAGTCCGTGGAGCTGGATCCGCCGAAGCGCGGCGAGGTGCTGATCCGGGTCGGGGCGGCCGGCGTGTGCCGGAGCGACCTGCACTTCCAGAAGGGCGAGGCCACCATCGCCCTGCCCGCGGTGCTGGGGCACGAGGGGGCCGGGACCGTGCACGGCGTGGGCGAGGGCGTGACCATGGTCACGCCCGGCGACCGCGTGATCCTGAGCTTCGTGCCCAACTGCGGGCACTGCCACTCCTGCGAGAGCGGGCGTCCGCATCTGTGCGACGAGCACGCCCGCACCACCGGCAAGCTCTTCGACAGCACGTCGCGGCTGCACACTCTGGGCGGGCAGGACTGCGCCCACATGGGCAAGGTGGCCTGCTTCGCCGAGTACG
>JBOHPM010000690.1:0-1975 GCA_050731715.1 Candidatus Rokuibacteriota bacterium | reverse complement strand
TCTTGCCCAGGTTCTTGAGGATCCAGGGGGCTACCGCCGTCACCTGGGCCCGCACGTCGGTGATGCCGGGCTGGAACACATAGCGGTTCAGCCGTCCGGAGGCGACGTGGTAACCCTCGCTCACCACCAGGTAGGGGATCCGGAGCTCCCCTGCCCGCGGGGCCGAGGCGATGACGACATGTGAAAACAGAGTGCCGAAGATGAGGTCGACCTTGTGCTGGCTCGCCAGCTTCTCGACCACCTCGGCCCCCCGCTTGGGATCGGTCCCGTCGTCCTCGGCCACGATCTCGACCGGCCGCCCGGCGATGCCGCCCTTTTCGTTGATGAGCTTGACCGCCGCCGTCGTGGTGCGCTCGTACCACCGGCCGTAGACCGCGCCGATGCCCGTGCGATGGACCTGAAAGCCCAGGCGCAGGGGCGCGGCGCTGCCCTGGGCGGCCGCGCGCGGCGTCCACGGGGCCGGCAGGGTCGCCGCGACCGTGGCCGCACCGGCAACCTTCAAGAATTTCCGTCGGGAGCTGCTCGCCATGGGCCGTCCTCCTGGTCCGGTGCGTCGATCGGGGGCGAAGGTCTATTAGCACGGCGGCCCGATCGACTCAACCGGCGGTGTCGTTCGAGCGCGGGCTTCGCCCGCGCGATCGGGTTCTGGGGGAGGTCTCGGAGGGGGCCGTCGAGGCCCCCTCCGACTAGGCTGTGGGCGTGGAGAGCAGCCACAGGCCGAGCACCGTGTAGCCAATCATGAGGACGAGCAGCGGGAGCTGGCTACGCACCGGGGCGGCCGCCAGCGGGCGCCGCCGCAGCGCCAGGCCGTGAGCGATGACGACGCCGGCCACGTGAGCGGCCACGATGAGCGCCACCTGCGTGTGCCAGATGGCGTAGACCCGCGACGGGTCGGAGAGAAACGAGGTCACCACGTGCCGGTCTCGCGTGCCGAGCAGGTCCCAGCCGCGGGCGAAGGGGTCGGAGGCCGCGCGCAGCGCGTACTGGACGTCGACCAGCAGCACCGGCACGTAGTGGGCGAAGTGGTAGCCGCAGGCGATGGGGACCAGCGCGAGGACGAACACGAACGGCGAGCCGGCCCGCCGCACGGCGGCGAGATAGCCCAGCGTGAGCAACGCGAACATGGCGACGAGGCCGAGGGTGTTCGGCGCCATGAGCGCGGTGCGACCGGGATGGACCAGTGGGTTGACGCCGAGCAGCCCGAGCCAGGCGAAGGTCCGCGACAGCCCGTCGAAGGAGACCGCCGCCAGCACGAGCAGGACGAATGCGATCCCGCTCGCCTCCAGCGGCTCCACGTCGAGGAGGCGCAATGCCGGCAGCCTCAGCTCGATCGCCGACCGGCGCCGGGCAACGGGCGCGACCCAGGAAATGATGCGAAAGAACACCGCGAACGTCTCGGCCCGGCGCAGCCACTCCGACCCGAACAGCAGCCCTCCGACCAGATGAGTGAGCAGGTAGCCCGCCACCGCCCTCGCCAGGATGGCCGGATCGGTCGGGGCGGGATGGATGAGCTCGAACCAGGCGAATACCAGCAGGCCGGCAACGGCCGGCCACTCGGCAGCCCAACGGGGATAGGCCAGGGGCGGCGAATCTCGCCAGCGCGCCAGGGGCGCGAGCCCCGTCAGCACACGGTGGAGCCCGCTCCAGGGGTTCAGGTGCGTCCAGAGATTGCCGAACGCAGCGTGCAGATAGCTCAGCCCGATCCACCAGACAGCCCACACGAAGAGCGGGAGGGGGTTCGCCAGGGGGTCGCGGCTGCCGGCGACGCCGGCGACGATGAGGACGACCGCCACGACGAGGGACAGGAGGCTCGTGGCCGTCGCCAGATGCCGGTGGGCCGGGAGGCGAACGGGCAGGCGCCACCGCAACGACTGCGCGAGCGCGACGAGCCGGGGCGAGGCCCGCGTCATCAGCGCGAAGGAGACGGCAACGGTGATCGCTCCACCGGCGACGTACAGGTGCGTGGGCAGGAGCA
>JBOHPM010000689.1:0-1976 GCA_050731715.1 Candidatus Rokuibacteriota bacterium | reverse complement strand
TCGTCGTCCTCGACAAGCCACCGGTGGAGGCGATCCTGGCCGAGGCCCGCGGCGCCGGCGCCATCGTGGTCGGGTCCCGCGGGCACGGCGCCCTTGGCCGCCTGCTGCTTGGCAGCGTGTCTCGGGGCGTGGTGCGCCGGGCCACCTGCTCCACGCTCGTGGTGAAGGGCCGGCCGCGAGAGCTGCGTCGTTACGTCGTCGGTCTCGACGGCTCGGCCAACGCCCGCCGCGCGATTGACTTCGTGGCCGAGCTGGAGCCGCCGCGTGGCGGTCGGGTGACCCTCGTGCGCGTGCTGGAACCCATGCGGGTGGGCTCGATCGGACTCATGCCGCCGGCGGTGCGGGGGAGGCTGGCCGGTGAGATGACCGCGGCGCGACGGGAGCAGACGCAGGCCGCGCAGCGCGAGCTCACCGCGGCGGCAACGACGCTCCAGCGGACGGGCTGGAGCGTTCGCAGCTTCATCCGGTGGGGTGTCCCGGTGGACGAGTTGCTCTCCGCTGCCCGCTCAGGGGACGCCCACGTGCTAGTGGTGGGCGCCCGCGGTACCGGCGGCGTTGCACGCCTGTTGCTCGGCAGCGTCGCCGAGAGCCTCCTGAGCCAGGCTCGCGTTCCCGTGCTGCTCGTCCGTTGAATCACCAGGCGCGACGAACGGGCTCAAGCGCGTCGGCCGTCGGGGCCAGCGTGAGGCCGGGTCCCATGAAGGCGAGGCTGTCCCAGCGCGGCATGTCCCGCACGACCGCTGCGTAAGACGACGAGCGAATCTTCTGGTCGAGCTCCTGCCGGCAGGAGCCGATGAAGCTTTGACCGTTGAGGAGAACATCGAAGATCCGCCAGCGGGCGTCCTGGCGGCGTAGCCGGTATTCGATGGCGGCGGTCATGCGTAGGGTGCCGATCTTCCATTTGACGGTCGCATGTTTGCCGTCCACGACATCGCTGGACCGCAACACGCTCACCCAGCGGCTCTGGCGGACATGGGGAACATACAGCCGCTCGAGCAGGTCGGTGAAGTGGCGCACGAACTCGGCACGCTCAGCGGGCGTGCGCGACGCCCAGTGGCGCCAGAGTGCGCCGCGGGCCATATGCTCGAAGTCGAATACGTCGGTGGAGACCTGGCGAAGCTCGCCGCGAATGTAACCGGGTACCACGCCGGCCGATCCCGATGCGGACTCGCCGGTGATCAACAGCGCGTTGACGCGATTGAGCGCTGAGCGAACGACGTCACCAGGTGCGGGCGGTGAGGCGATCAAAGCGGAACTGACGGCATGCCAGGCGCCGCGTGCGATGGTGCGGAGGTTGTTCCACATGCGGCTGTGAAGGTGCCAGCGGCATGCCAAGAACGGCAGGGCGAGGAGAACTAATACGTTGAGGCAGATCGATACGAAGCGAGCTGTCTCGACGCTGACACGCGGGCTGCCACCGTGACATCAACGGCGCGGCCGGATGAAAATTCCCTAGATGAAAAGTCGCCATGCAGGGTGCCCTTCAGGATCTTGTCGAGAGTGCGTGCGACCTGCTGCGCGATGCCCGCCGGCGCTGCGCCATAGCTGATCACGGCCTCACCGGCCGCGACACTGGTGGCAGGAAAGACGGTAGGCACGCGGCGGGCATGAACCGCCGGGGATACCGAGAATCGCGTCGACGCCATCGAACCTCCTTGACCACGAGGCCCA
This sequence comes from Candidatus Rokuibacteriota bacterium, assembly GCA_050731715.1. Classification (GTDB taxonomy): domain Bacteria; phylum Methylomirabilota; class Methylomirabilia; order Rokubacteriales; family CSP1-6; genus 40CM-4-69-5. The sequence continues at coordinate 305 of JBOHPM010000689.1, read as the reverse complement.
GGCGCAAGCGCACCGCAGCCTGCCGGGCCGCGGCGGCCCCCTGCCTCGGGGACGGAACAGCGCAACCACGCGCTGGCCCCACCTGTCTCTCGATCAGGGTCACCGCCTCCTGACCAGGGGGCGGAAGCGCGGGTCCTCGGTCGGGCCAAGGATCCCGATGGATGCTGTTCGCTGGGCGGTGGTGCCCGCCGGAACGGCGCGATCGGTCAGTGCGGCAGGACAGGAACGGCGGACGAGAAGACGAGATAGGCGCGGGCCACCAGGCCCAGCAGATAGAGGGAACCGGGGAGCCACGCCTCCCGGAC